>DASYMY010000330.1:0-1978 GCA_036008825.1 Glaciihabitans sp. | reverse complement strand
AGGATTCAGAATGAAGCTGCTCGGACCGCCGCTTACGGTTGCATTGCGCGGTCCGCTGGTGCAGGAGATCTGGAACCAGTTGCCAGTCACATTTACCGGCTCGTCAAAGTTGATCGTTATGTTTCCGTTGACCGGAACGTGAGTCTCCGCATTTGTCGGCGAGGTGGCGAATATTTCCGGTTCAAAGTCGCCAACCGGACAGACAGTAGCTGCCGTTGAAGTGTTGCGCGGATTCGGCGATCCGGTAAAGAAATTTCCGCCGTTCGAATCTGTATCCTTACAGCCGAGGTGTGAGCGGAAGTCTGCCGTCACGTTATCCAATCCGGGCGCGGCGCCGGCCCCTTCGAAGCAGGCAGCGGTTCCATATCCGACCAGGTCCATTAATTGGGGAAGCGCATTTGGACAGCCAGCAGGCAGACTGGTGTTATTCGTTACGAGGGCGATGTGGCCGTTAGTGCCCGACATGGCAATTGTGCCGATAGCATTCGGCGTCGGTAGGGGTGTGGTGCCGCCTGCACCCGCCGACTCCTGAACCAGATAATATTGTCCCGGGGCCAAAGCCCCGCTGAGCGGAGTTCTCGACCACGAACCAGTGCCGCTTGACGATGTGTATTGCACCGACCAGCCCGCCAAACTCACGGTTGTGTTGCCGCGGTTAAAAATCTCAACGAAGTCGTTTGTGTAGGTGGCGCCGGAATTTCCGCCCCCGCCATAGATCTGGCTGATCACAATCGTTCCCTGGGCCACCGGTGGCTGAGAAACACTCAGCGAAATACTTCCTGAACCTGAACGCGCCTGCGCGTCGGTGATCGCAAATGGAAGGCTCTTCACGCCGGGCGTCGTGCCGACAGTGACGGTAGCGCTGTAGGAAAACACATTGTTGCCGGGAGTGACATCGCCGTTCGATCCATCGTCAAAGAATGGCTGCGAAGAGGACCCACCGATTGAACCGAGGTCTGCAGAAACACCCAAGCCAGTGCTGGTGGGATTGGCTCCCGGAGTGACTGTGACGGTCAATAGCGATGAATTGCCGGCGTCTACTGAATTCGGATTTGCCGCACCGACGCCCGTCGGCGGCGTTGGTGTCACCACCGTCAGCGAGATTGAGGCGCTGCCGGTGCGCGACAGGGGACTAGTCTCGGTTATTGTGGCCGGCAGATTCTTGACGCCGCCACTGGTTCCAATCGCGACCGTTGAGTTGAATGAGAAGACGTTATCACCGGCGGTGATGTCGCCATTGGTGGCGTTGTCGAAAAATGTTTGACCGGCCAAGCCGCCAATGGCCGTCAAATCGGCAGTGACTGTATGCGCGGTGCTGGGTGGGCTTGTGCCTGGTGTCACCGCGACAGTCAGAAGGGAAGCCGCGCCAGGACTAACGGAACCAGGGTTAGCAGCGCCAACGCCGGAAGGGTTAGTCGCACCGGCTCCGTGCGCCGTTACCGAAAAATCGTCTATCGCCAAACCATGGTCGCTACCGGCATCATCAGGATCCTGCCAACGTAACCAAATCTCTTGCCCGCTGTTTACACTTACCGTGAGCGTGGCTGACTTAGCCGTGCGGTTAGCCGGGGCGTTGCCGTCAAGCGTCGCAGCGGCTGCGCCGGTAACGGGACTGGTAAAGGTTAGCGGCGAGAACGTTGTCCAGCCGGTGGTCGGAGCGTTAGCCCCGGTTACGACTCCGGCGTTGGCAACCTGGTATTGAAAAGTAAGGGCATTTGTGTTGACGTTGCCCCCGTTCCGCCACTGTTCGCCGATGTAGCTTATGTCGAGGGAGGTAATCGTGGCGCCGGTATTGTTAGTTAGCCTGGCGGCCTGGTACACGGTGGTAGTTCCACCCGAGGCCACCGAGCCCAGCGCGCGGTCAGCAACCGGATTGGCGCCGGCGACACCGAAACTGTAAAGCGCTCCGGTGTTTGATGAGCCGGTGCCCGAGTTGTACGTGGTTCGCGAAGAGTACCAGCCGGGTATGGTTGTATTA
>DASYMY010000329.1:0-5853 GCA_036008825.1 Glaciihabitans sp. | reverse complement strand
GGTTTGGTCTCGTTGACCTCGGGCGAGCCGTTCGCGATTGGCACCCGACAGGGTGTGGTGAAACGAGTGACGCCGGACAACTACCCGAACCGACCGGACTTCGAGGTGATTACGCTCAAACCGGGCGACGAGGTTGTTGGGGTCGATGCTGCACCCGATGGCACCGAGTTCGTTTTTGTGACCAGCGACGCGCAGCTGCTGCGCTTTTTTGCCTCAACGGTGCGCCCGCAGGGTCCGTCCGCTGGCGGGATGGCTGGAATCAACCTCGGATCTGGGTCAACCGTCATTTTCTTTGGTGTTGTTGACGCGGCGAGAGACGTTGTTGTGGCGACGGTGTCTGGCTCCAGCCAGGCGCTGCCCGGTATGGACACCGGCCGCGCCAAAGTCTCGGCCCTCGACGAGTTCCCCGCGAAGGGACGCGCCACCGGCGGAGTGCGCGCACACGGCTTCCTCAAGGGCGAAGATCAGCTCACCCTGGCCTGGGCTGGCCCCGCACCCGCACACGCCTTAGGCGCTGACGGGGCGCTGCGCACCCTGCCAGAGGCCGGTGCAAAGCGGGACGCCTCCGGTGTACTGCTGGATGCCCCGATTCTTTCGATCGGACATTCCCTGTAGCGAAAGGCTAGACGTCGATGCGGGAGCGGTTGAGGCCGTCTCCCGCAATGATGAATTCCTTGCGCGGTGCGACCTCGTTGCCCATCAGCAACTCGAAAACGCGTGCGGCGTCTTCTGCGTCGGTGACGCGCACACGCCGAAGCGTGCGGTACCGCCGGTCCATCGTGGTGGAGGCCAGCTGATCAGCGTCCATTTCGCCAAGACCTTTGTACCGCTGGATCGGGTCTTGATACCGCTTGTTCTGCTTCTTCAGGGCCGCCAGCACACCGTTGAGCTCGTTTTCTGAGTAGGTGTAGATGGTCTCGTTGGGTTTCGAGCCGGGGTTCATCACCACAACTCGGTGCAGGGGCGGTACGGCCGAGAACACTCGTCCGGCTTCGATCATGGGTCGCATGTAACGGAAGAACAGGGTCAGCAGCAGGGTTCTGATGTGGGCGCCGTCGACGTCGGCGTCGGCCATCATAATGACTTTGCCGTACCGGGCCTGGGCAATATCAAACGAGCGACCAGAGCCGGCACCGATCACTTGAATGATGGCCGCGCATTCGGCGTTGCTCAACATGTCAGAGACGGATGCTTTTTGTACGTTGAGAATCTTGCCGCGGATGGGCAGCAGCGCCTGATACTCGCTGTCGCGGGCGAGCTTGGCCGTGCCAAGCGCGGAGTCGCCCTCCACAATCATCAATTCGCTGTTGAGCACATCGCTGGAGCGGCAGTCCACCAGCTTCGCCGGCAGCGAGGAGCTTTCCAGGGCGTTTTTACGCCGCTGGGTTTCTTTGTGAGTGCGCGCGGAGATTCGGGATTTCATTTCGGCCACGATTTTGTCGAGAACAAGTGCGGACTGCGCTTTGTCGTCACGTTTTGTCGACGCAAACCGTTCGGTCATCGTTTTATTGATGACGGATGCCACAATCGCGCGGACCGCCGGTGTTCCCAGGATCTCTTTGGTTTGTCCTTCGAACTGTGGTTCGGGCAGCCGCACGGTCAGCACGGCGGTCATCCCGGCAAGGATGTCGTCTTTGTCGAGTTTGTCGTTGCCAACCTTCAGCCGTCGCGCGTTTTGTTCAACCTGCGCCCGCAGAAACTTCATCATTCCCTGTTCGAACCCGGTCTGGTGGGTTCCACCTTTGGGAGTCGCGATGATGTTGACAAAGCTTTTGAACACGGTTTCGTAGCCAGTGCCCCAACGCAGCGCAATGTCGACTTCGCAGTCGCGGGTCAGCTCGGTGGGAACCATGGCTCCGGTGGGCTGAAGAACCGGAACGGTTTCAGTGAACTGGCCGGAACCCTGCATCCGCCAGGTATCGGTGAGCGGGGTGTCGGGGCTGAGGTAGTCAACGAACTCGGAGATACCTCCCGCGTAGCTGAAGGTTTCCGTGGTCGGTTCAGGGCCGCGCTGGTCGGTAATGTCAATTGTCAGGCCAGAGACGAGGAACGCCGTTTGGCGGGCACGGGACAGCAGGTCCTCGGTTTGGAATGCCGCACCTTTGGTGAAGATCTGCCGGTCAGCCCAATAGCGAATACGGGTACCAGTTACCCCCTTGGCGACTTTGCCAACGATCCGTAGCTCACTTCCGGACACAAACGGGGTGAACGGGGCGTCGGGGGTTTTCTCGCCGCCCTTGTCGTCGAAGTTGCCGGGTTCTCCGCGGTGGAACGACATGGCGTAAGTTTTTCCGTTGCGGTCGACCTCCACGTCGAGACGCTCTGACAACGCGTTAACTACCGAAGCGCCAACTCCGTGCAGTCCGCCCGAGGAGGCGTAGGACCCCGATCCAAACTTGCCTCCGGCGTGAAGTTTGGTGAAGACCACCTCAACACCGCTGAGACCTGTTTTCGGTTCGATGTCCACCGGGATACCTCGAGCGCGGTCGTGAACCTCAACCGAGTCATCCGCATGAAGAATGACGCTAATTTGTGAGCCGTGACCGCTCAGCGCCTCGTCGACCGAGTTATCGATGATCTCCCACAGGCAGTGCATCAATCCGCGGGCATCGGTAGAGCCGATGTACATTCCGGGACGCTTTCGAACCGCCTCCAGGCCTTCGAGGACCGACAGATGACGTGCGGAGTAATCGGATGCCGCCACGAGAACTCCTTGAGTGTGGGTGAAAAGAGACGCCAAAGTAAGGCATTTCAACAATAGTGATGCGCAGAGAGGCGCGTGGTTACCGACACCCCTTGGCGCGGTATACGTACGCGTAGAGCGAAATACCAGGTAAAAGTCCCACGCACGCAACATGGGCATGCTTGTATAGATACACGGGAAATACACCATCTCAGCCCGAAGGAGCAGCCCATGTCTCAGATCACCAACGAGCAGAACGTCGAGCTTGACTCCCCCAACCAGCTGAGCGCGCTAGATCGCTGCGACAGCTGTGGGGCCCAGGCATACGTTCGCGTCACGATGAGTAGTGGCCAGCTCTACTTCTGCGCCCACCACGGCGCCAAGTTCAAAGAAAAGCTTTCGGCCACCGCTTTGGAGTGGCACGACGAGTCGAGCAAGCTCCTCCAGGACACTCGCGCCTAAATTACGGCGACAGAGTCTCCCGCCCGTTAGCGGGTCAGGAAGCTACTCAGCGTCAAACTCGAGCCGCGTTGCAATCACATTGCGCGCGGCTCGAGCTATGTCATCTACCCGTCCGGTTGCCACGGTGCGAGCGTCATAACCCTCGCCAAGCGCTACCTGGAGAATGTGGTCAGCCAGGCCCGGGTTTTTCGCCAGCACGGGTCCGTGCAGATGCGTTCCGATAACACTTCCGCTAACCATTCCCTCCGAGCTGGGCTCCAACGCGGAGAGGCCTTGAGCGGTAGCACCATTGCCGCGCCCGTAGAGGACATCGCCGAGCGGAGAGACATCCGCCCCTGTTGTGGGGATTTGGTAGTCCCTGGAATGGTTTTCGTATCCGATCAGCCGGCCGAAAGGCGATGCGACCACTAGGTCGTCGCTCACCCGGGCTGGAGCAGTGACGGCGCGACCCGGAACAAGTCCGAGGCCCTCAATTCGCTCGCCGTTGATGTCGATACTGCTGGAGAGCATCTCCCAGCCGGTTCCAATGGCCAGGATGGGGACACCGGCCTGGATCCACTCGGCAAGAGCGGAGCGGGAGCGGGTGAGTGCTGCCAGGGCGGTAGCGATGGCTACGTCTGGGGCGGATCCGAGGATCACGATTCCGGGTTGCTCTGTGGGCGCCTCATCGTCGAGCGACCACCGCACTACACGCGCGGAATGCCCGGCCCACCGCGACCGCGCGGCTAGAACCGCGGCGTTTTCGGCATCGCCGTTGACGTTGCAGATCTCGGGGAAAACGCTCAGTACACGAAGAACGGAGCTGTTCACGACAGTCCCAGATGCGCGCGGGTGCGTCGCATCGAATCGGCGGTGAAAATCACGGTCTTGATACCCTTCTGCGGCGCCGGAAGCGCCAGGAAGTCGTCGAGCGCTGTGGCGAGATCAGGGTTAATGGAGCCGATCATTACCCCCTGGTAGCTGAGCTGGAGGGCAATCTCGTGGGCTTTCGAACCGGTGACGGTGACCACGCTGCCAAGCGGCGAGGTGTCTACCGGCCACAGGTAGGAAGGGTCCCGTACGTCGGAGCCTACGGCGATCAGTACCTGGTCGAGGCCGCGTTCGAGACTGTCAACGTTCAACTGAAAACTGGCGGGGTTTTGCACCAGAACAAACTCAACTTGCTGACCGCGCACGGTGACGATTTCGCCACGACCAAATACCGGTTCAACAGCGCTCAAAGTGGACGCAGCAAGGTGCACGTCGAACTGGGTTCCCAGCACAACAGCAGCGCAGCTCAGCGCTGCGGCCGCGTCAACGGCGTAGTGCGTACCTCGAGCCGGCAATCCAATCTCGATCGACGCCTGCTCGGCGTTCTTGGTGGCGATGTTCACGGTCGCCTGTCGTCCGGCCACTGCTGTTACAACGGTACCGCTGCCGTCCATCACACGGTCGGGTGCGGTTTGGGTGTAGCCCAGCCCACGAGGGTTGGCGGCCAGCACATCGGCGCTGACACCGTACTGCGAGACCGTCGCTGCGGTGATGTCCTTGGTGAGGGCAAGCAGCATCGCGTCATCCGCGTTGAGAACAACGTGATCGGTGGCGCGGGCGGCGATGATGCCCAGCATTGCCGCGACTTTCTCGGAATCGTGGAAACGATCAATTTGGTCGGTCATCACGTTGGTGAGCAGCACGACCCGCGGGGAAAGATCCGGAGCGATGGCCGCGCCGTGCCCCTCGTCCATTTCAAGCACTGCGATCGCGGCGTCAATACTGCCGCGCAGATTCACCCGCTCCAAAAGCGCGCTGGTGAGACCCTGCGCAATGTTCGCAGTCGACGGGTTGGTGAACACCGTTTTGCCGTGAGCCTCGAGGATCGCCACCAACATCTTGGTTGTTGTTGATTTGCCGCTGGATCCCGACACAATAACGAGGCCATCGGTGAAACCGTCGAGGGTATCGGAGAGAAATGACGGGGCAATGCGGTTAACAACAAGCCCGGGCACGGCAGAACCGCCGCCCGGCTTTCGAATCCTGGCCGCGACTCTAACAAGTCGTCCGGCCAGGATCGCCGGAGCGTAGAACACCAGCGCTGGCCTACTCGAGGTAGTCGCGCAGCGACTGCGAACGGGACGGGTGCCGCAGCTTCGCCATGGTCTTCGACTCGATCTGGCGAATACGCTCACGCGTAACGCCGAAAGTGTCGCCGATCTGGTCAAGCGTCTTGGGCATTCCGTCGCCGAGGCCAAAGCGCATCCGGATCACTCCGGCTTCGCGCTCCGACAGCGAGTCGAGCAGAGATTCCAGCTGCTTCTGCAGCATCGTAAAGCCAACAGCGTCGGCGGGAACAACAGCCTCGGTGTCTTCAATCAGGTCACCAAATTCGCTGTCACCATCTTCACCAAGCGGGGTGTGCAGCGAGATTGGCTCGCGGCCGTACTTCTGCACCTCGATGACCTTTTCGGGGGTCATGTCGAGTTCGCGACTGAGTTCTTCTGGGGTGGGTTCGCGTCCGAGGTCCTGCAACATCTGCCGCTGAACACGGGCAAGCTTGTTGATTACTTCGACCATGTGTACCGGAATACGAATGGTACGAGCCTGGTCAGCCATCGCGCGGGTGATGGCCTGACGAATCCACCAGGTGGCGTAGGTGGAGAACTTGAAGCCCTTGGTGTAGTCGAACTTCTCGACTGCACGGATCAGGCCCAGGTTGCCTTCCTGGATCAGGT
>DASYMY010000328.1:0-4051 GCA_036008825.1 Glaciihabitans sp. | reverse complement strand
ACACGGGCCGCGCTCGGCCGCCGCCGTCCCACCCAGAAACGGTGACGCGGGCGAGCTCACCGTCATCGGCGAGCTCCTCCAAAAGCGGCGCCGCCACCGTCTTTTTGATGCGGTAGTAGTCAGCAATATCGCCAACAGTGCCAATGCCGTGTGCTCGCGACGCCAGCCGAAGGAGCTGTTTGACGGCGTCCCGTTCGCTGATGGTCTTTTCTACTAAGTGTTGTGGAATGACCGAATCGGTGAGGCCATATATTCGCTCGAACCCTTTGCGACCGGCGGATACCACTTCACCCCAGCTGAACAGCACTTCCAGGCCTTGCTTGACATCAGACCATCCCCACCAGGGACCGCGTCGTTGGTTCGCATCATGCTCGATTTTGCTGGCAGGCAATGGTCCTTTGTCGGCTAGTTCTGCACGCAACCAGTCGAGCATCTCGCGATTGGAATGAATCCAGTGGTCGGGAGTTTTTTCGTCCTTTGCCCGTAGCGCCGCCATCTTCCAACGCCATAGTGGCCACGTGTCGAGGGGGATAAGGGAGGCGACGTGGGCCCAATACTCGACGTATCTGGGGGAGTTCCCAAAGGTCACCCGGTCGAGATCGGCCTTGTTGTATGCGCCGAGCCGAGCAAAAACAGGAAGGTAGTGACTGCGCTCGAAGACGTTCACCGAATCTAACTGGAGCAACCCAAGGCGAGCGGCCACGTCGTTGATCTGCCGGAGTCCCACAGTGGACGGGCGAGGGCGTCCGAACCCTTGCGCGGCCAAAGCAATACGTCGGGCGAGCGCGGGGGACACTTCCGTATTCATCCAGCCGACCCTACCGAACACGTCCGACACGTGTCACGACTCGCGGTCTCTTTCCCGTGTACTCGTTACGCACCTGGCCCCCATGCCCGCACAATTGATCGCTTGTTAAATAGGAAGGTTTAGTGAACGCGATTCACGATAAACTCCTGGTGTTTCTCAGCCGGGCAGTCGTCCCAGTGACAGCCAGTTGGATAATCGTCTGAGATCCTCCGCGAAAGATGACATTTTCCGAATGGGAGAGCCGTGCCTGGCACTATCGGACGTTCTCTAGTTGACGTCGGTTCTACTCCCCAAGAGCGTTACAGCTTTATCGTCCGAACCCAGTTGCCCTTCTTCGTTGTCCTAACGGTGGCCACCGCGCTGTTTTTCATCATTGACAGCGAGTCGGTGATGTACTCGGGCTACGTCATTGGTCTGACCATCGCAACGGTAGCGACCATCGCCGGTTTTGTTGTCCCTTGGGAGCGCAGTACCCGCAGATGGAGTGTCGTTGTTCCCCTGTTGGATGTCGCCGCGCTCGCTCTCATCCGCGATCCCTTTTATGCCACGGTTCCGGCCGTGGAGATATTGATCATCTTCCCCATGCTGTGGCTGGCATTCGAACTTCGTACAAAAGTTCTTGCCATTGCTTTTGCTTCGACGGCAGTTGTGGTGTGTGCCCCGTACCTCATTGCATGGCAGTGGCCAGCCGGAGCAACCGAATGGGTCAACGCGATCGTTCTGCCCGTTTCTGTGTGCACCATCGCCCTTGCGGTCGGACTTGCAGGGGATCGTGTCCATGGGCTTCGCCGTCACGCGAATTCGATCACCGTCGAGTTAGGGGACACCGTCTCGACAATGCGTGATCGGGAAGCGATACTTCTTGCCCTCACCGACACCATTGACGCCGCCATCGTGTTGTACGACACCGCAGGCAACATCTTGATTGAGAATGAGGCCGCCAACCGACTTGCCGCCAAGGCATGCCCACCGGTGGAAAGTCCCACGTCGGTCCCCGCAGTGACAGAGCCGCTCATTTTTGCTCAAGACAGAACAACACCAATTGAAGCGGATGACACCTTCTTCCGTCGCGCTCTTCGCGGTGAAGTCCCAACAGGGCAAGTGCATTGGGTCGGACCGGACGGGAGCCAGACGGCAATCGTGGCTAGCTGGCGAACCGTTAGCCGCAACGACGGGATAGCTATCGGCACGGTAGTGGTCTCTCACAACGTGACCGAACTGATGGAGACCATTCGAGTACGCGACGAATTCCTCGGCACCGTCTCCCACGAACTGCGAACTCCTCTGACCAACATCATGGGGTACTTGGAGCTCATCGACGACGCCGACCCCGACACCTCTGAACAGCTGAAGGTGGTGAGAAAGAACGCCGACCGTCTTCTTCTTGTTGTCTCCAACCTCCTCACTGCCCGCGGAATGGGACATAGTGTGTTGCTCGCGTCCGCCGACTTAGCCGCCGTCGTCGAATTGGCCGTTGAACGTTCGCGCTCTCCTTTTGAACAAGCAGGCGTTGCTTTGTCGTATAAAAGCTCCGGTGAGGTCATTGCCGACATCGACGCGGCAGCGCTCACCCAAGTGGTTGACCATTTGCTGAGCAACGCCCTCAAGTTCTCCCGCACTGGCAGCAGTGTGGCCGTCGAGGTGGACTCAGCAGATGGAGTGGCCCGCCTAAGCGTCAGTGACACCGGGTTCGGGATCAGCCCGGAACACCAACGTTTGGTCTTCGACCGATTCTTTCGTGCCCCCTCCGCGCGCAAACACGCCATTCCAGGTGCGGGTCTCGGACTCTCGATTGTGCGATCCCTTGTGGAAGAGCACAACGGCAGCATCACGTTAACCAGCGAATTGGGGGCCGGTGCCACGTTCACCGTCCGGTTGCCCACCGCTTCGCCCCGACCGCACAGCGCCTGACACCACTTTTGTTTCCCGGCCGTGGGGTAGCGTTCACTCGCCCGCCACCGCTGAGACATCCGCCAACCGTAGTTTCACCTCGGGCCCACTTAGGTTTCCTGATCGTCCGCACAGCACGGACGGCCTAGTGGCTTACTGGAGGAATACGTGTTCACACAGCGCACCTTGGTTGGCGTCGCCGTTTTTGCCGCAGCAGCACTCACGCTTAGTGCTTGCGGGTCCGAATCATCCACCTCATCGGGTTCCGACGTTGACGCCGCTTCCGCGACCAGTGCCGAGGACTTTGGCGGCCTCGACGCGCTCATCGAAGCAGCTCAGGACGAGGGATCGCTGAACGTCATTGCGCTCCCAGACGACTGGGCCAACTACGGGGAGATCAAAGCCCTGTTCGAGGACACGTACGACATCACCGTGAACTCGGCGGACCCCAACATTTCGAGTGCAGAAGAAATCGCTGCCGCCGACAACCTCAAAGGCCAAGACACCGCCCCCGACGTCTTTGACCTCGGAACAGCCGTCGCGCTAGACAGCCTCGACTACTTCGCCCCGTACCAGGTCGTCAATTGGGACGAAATTCCGTCAGAGAACAAAGAAGATTCCGGTCTCTGGGTAAACGACTACACCGGCAGCATGTCGATTGGGTATGACTCCAACTCGGTGCCGGAGCCAACGAGCCTCGACGATCTTCTCGGCAGTGACTACCGCGGAGCCGTTGCGCTCAACGGTGACCCCACCCAGGCCGGTGCTGCGTTCGCGGCCGTTGGTCTGGCAACCGTGCAGGCCGGCGGCACACTCGACGACTTCACCCCGGGTATTGAGTTCTTTACCGAACTGAACGAAGCGGGCAACTTCATTCCCGTTGACGCCACACCGGCCACCATTGCATCGGGCGAAACCAAGGTGGTTTTTGACTGGAGCTACAACAACCTCGCCCAGGCCAACACCATTGATGGGTGGAAGGTCACGACCCTTCCCGGTGCCGCGTACACGAGCTACTACAACCAGGCAATCAGCGTGGATGCACCGCACCCGGCCGCAGCTCGTCTGTGGCAGGAATTTCTCTTCAGCCCCGAGGCACAGAACTTGTTCCTCGCTGGCGGTGCCTACCCCGTGACTTTGCAGGCGATGAACGACGCCGGCTCGGTTGACGAAGAGGCCCTGTCGGTCATTGGAAATCTTGATGGGGAACTTGTTACCCCCACCAGCGAACAGTCAGAGTCCGCCGCAACTGTCCTTGCCGAAAAGTGGGCCGCGGCCATCGGCTAGCGTTCCCACCTGAATCCCCGTGACTGTCGCTCCGGCGCCGGTGGCACTTCATCGTGGTGCAGAGGC
>DASYMY010000327.1:0-2881 GCA_036008825.1 Glaciihabitans sp. | reverse complement strand
CGCCATTTGTGTGTTCGTCGCCATCTTGATTGCAGTGACAATGACACCTGCCTTGCTGAAGCTGGCCGGAATGCGTCTACTGCCGAAGAAGGTGCGCAACGGCACCGCACGCGCCAAGACCGTCCATGTTCCGACCAAGCCCATGAAGACCGCTCGTGCGGTGTGGACCGTTATTGGAACCGTTGTGGTTTTGCTGATCGTCGCCATTCCTGCCCTATCCATGCGGTTGGGTTTGAACACGTCGACGTCCGAACCAGAGGAGTCCAGCGCATACCGCTCCTACAGTCTCGTCAACGAAAAATTTGGCGAGGGTGTGAACGGCGCCCTGGTGGTTGTCGCAGACCTCGACTCTGCAGTCACCGAGGAGAACCTGCTCAGTGAGCAGGTTCGTATTGGGACGGTCCTTATGGACCAGAGCGATGTTGTTGCCGTTGCGCCGATTGGGGCGTCGGAAGATGACACCCTCCTCGCCTTCCAGCTCATCCCCGGTGGCGGTCCCACTGACGAGTCCACCGAGGAGCTGGTGCGCGACCTGAGAGAACTCACCGTCGACGGTGTCTCCACATTTGGTGTGGCCGGCAGTGCGTCTGGCAACATCGATGTGAGCGAGAAGCTCGCCGACGCACTCCCGATCTACCTCGCGGTAGTGGTGGGGCTGTCGCTGCTTATCCTGATCTTTGTGTTCCGCTCCATCCTGGTTCCGGTCACGGCAACACTTGGTTTTGTGTTGTCGCTGTTTGCCACCTTCGGTGGACTGACCGCAATCTTCCAGTGGGGATGGTTGGGTGAAGTCTTTGGGGTTCACGCCCCTGGCCCGATCCTCAGCTTCCTGCCGGTCATCGTGGTGGGTGTGCTCTTCGGCCTGGCCATGGACTACCAGCTCTTCCTGGTCTCCGGAATGCGGGAAGCCCACGCCCACGGAGCATCCGCTCGCTTGGCAGTGCAGCGGGGAGTTCACGCGGGACGAACGGTGGTAATCGCGGCGGCGCTCATTATGATCTCGGTGTTCGCCGGCTTCATCTTTGCGGAGTCCGGAATTATCAAGTCCGTCGGGTTCGCCCTGGCATTCGGTGTGCTGCTTGACGCGTTCGTTGTGCGACTGCTGCTGATCCCTGCAGTGATGCACCTGCTGGGCGAGGCAGCATGGTGGATGCCGAAGTGGCTGGACCGCATCCTCCCCGATATTGATGTGGAAGGTGCCGCCCTCGAGCGCACTCACCCCATCGCGGCGGAGGAGCCGAACAAGCTGCCTGCTCGGTAGTGTGCGAGACACAAACGGGGTGGACCACATCAGTGGCCCACCCCGTTTGTTCGTTTCAGCTAGCTCGCGAAGAGGCGCTGTAGTCGTTGAATGCCTTCCAGCAGGGGAGCGTCTCCAAGCGCATAACTCAGGCGGAGGTATCCGCTAGGTCCAAATGCTTCTCCCGGTACAACAGCGACCTCAGCCTGCTCAAGGATGAGGTCTGCAAGCTCCAGGGACGTGGTTGGGGTGACACCGCCCCAGGTGCGTCCGAGCAGACCGGTGACGTCGGGGTAGACGTAGAACGCTCCCTCCGGCATGGGGCAGACAATACCGTCAATCTTGTTCAACTCTGCGACGATGACGCGGCGGCGCCGGTCGAAGGCCTGGCGCATGGCTTCAACATCGTCCTGCGGTCCGGTGAGAGCGGCAAGAGCGGCCCGCTGAGACACGTTGGAGACGTTGGAGGAAAGGTGTGACTGCAGATTCGCGGCACCCTTGATGGCGTCAATGGGGCCGACCATCCAGCCAACCCGCCATCCGGTCATGGCGTAGGTCTTGGCGACACCGTTCACCAGGATGGTGCGATCCGCAAGCTCAGGCACGGCCTCAACGATCGAGAGGGCACGGGTGCCGGGCTCGCCCACTTCACGGGACGCATCCGGGTAGGTGAGGTTCTGGTAAATCTCGTCGGTGATGACCCAGAGTCCTGCGTCGAGCGCCCACTGGCCGATAGCGCGGGTTTGCTCATCCGAGTACACCGACCCGGTGGGGTTCGAGGGGGAGACAAACAGCAGCACCTTGGTCTGAGGTGTTAGAGCCGCCTGCAGTTGCTCCACCGTAACGAGGTAGTTCTGGTCGGACCCGGCAAAAACCTCAACGGGAACACCGCCAGCAAGTTTGATTGCTTCGGGGTAGGTCGTCCAGTACGGCGCAGGAAGCAGAACCTCATCCCCGTCGTCCAGCAGCGTTGCAAACGACTGGTAAACCGCCTGCTTGCCCCCGTTGGTGACGATAATTTGGTTAGCACCAACCTTCAGGCCACTGTCGCGGAGAGTTTTATCCGCAATCGCTGCGCGGAGTTCGGGAAGCCCCACCGCCGGCGTGTAACGGTGGTTTTTGGGATCACGCGTTGCTGCTGCAGCGGCTTCAACAATGTGATCTGGCGTAGAAAAGTCGGGTTCGCCCGCCGCGTAACTAATCACCGGCCGACCCTCAGCTTGTAAAGCTTTCGCTTTTCCGTCGACTTTAAGGGTCGCAGACTCGGCAATTGCGCCTATGCGCTGGGAAATTCGGGGATGTTGGTTGGCCACAAGTACATCTTAAAAGCTCCAGTGGATACCTCACAGCCCGGCCACACTTTTTGTCTGACGCGCTGATGCCGTACACTCGTTGAGGTAGTTGAAATCTGCCAAGATTTTCTGTGCCCGAATCCCCCTCTTTTGCGGTGGGATGTGGGGTGTAGAAAATGATTTCAATTGTTTAGGGTGGTGGCTCAATTGGTAGAGCAGCGGTCTCCAAAACCGCAGGTTGCAGGTTCGAGTCCTGTCCGCCCTGCTAGGTCGATACACAGAATTGTGTTCCGACTGTGTGTGGCTTAACTGTCGTGAAAGGTAGTGAGTGTGGCCAGGAAAGTGATCG
>DASYMY010000326.1:0-2308 GCA_036008825.1 Glaciihabitans sp. | reverse complement strand
CAGACAGTCGACCAAGCTCATCGCTGTATCGGAGATAGGTGATTGTTAATCATCCAGGTCTAGGTCATTTATTCTGCCGCCCACCTTGCTGGCATAACGCTCACTATTCGCCGCTCGAGCGCGGCCCGCAACAATCAGAGGTGCGACGTATGGGAGACTGTGTGCACGCAAGTCCGATTGCTTGAGCAGTCATTTGTGTACCAGCGTAGATTCCAGACTGCATGCCAGAATATCGCCGCAGTCGAAGCGGGGGTCGCAGTGACAATCAAACCGTCAAAATCAATGGGTCAGCGGGGCCATCTCACCATTATTCGCAGCTGATATCGAGCCGACTGTTCGAGTCTTTGCCGGTGCCGAGTCAGCGGGGTTTAGCAGCGCGACGCGCTGAGGAGTTCGAACCACCGTTGAGCCTGGAACAGATGAAGCGAACCCTGACAAAAGGGACTCAACTTCAAAGCCCTGACATAGCTCGCACAGAACCTCATTAGCGTGTGATCTGCCAGGGCTGCAGGAAGAACGGATCAGGAAAGTCCCGACTTGGGTGAGACGAATCCTGAGTTGCGTGAGACTTCTCACAGCGATTCCGTAGACAAAGTGGAGCGAGCGACGGGAATCGAACCCGCACTACCTGCTTGGGAAGCAGGAGTTCTGCCATTGAACTACGCTCGCGGCGCGGCGATGCCGCACGCCTATATTAGTGGCTCGACGCCTCAACCGCTGCGGGCATCACGTACTTCATGCCGTGCACCATGGCACCTCCCGCGCGGAGGGCGGCTGCAATGTGAACGGTTTCGGCAAGCTCCTCCTGAGTGGCACCGGCGGTGATTGCTGCCGCGGTGTGGCCAGAAATGCAGTCCTGGCACTGGGTCGTTAGGGCCACACCGATGGCGATGAGTTCCTTGTACTTGCGCGGGATGGCGCTGTCGCTTTCCATTACGGCGGAGTTGAACGCGCCGAATGCTTTCAGCATGGGTGATGCGCCCTGTGCGAGAGCTTTCTGGCCTACTGCTCGGATTTCGTCGGACATGGTTTCCCCACTTTCTGCGGTCGCAGGCGCGACCGGCATAACGGACATCACCATTTCAGGTGGTGATGCGATAGAACGCGTGTCAGCTGACTACGCGGAGTGTGTGGCGACGGCGCGGCCCATCCGTTCGAGGGCTTCGGTCAAGAGCGGCCGTGGCATAGCGAAGTTGAAGCGGATAAACCCGGGCGCACCACAGCCCGCTCCGTCAGTAGCCACAACCTGCGCGTGTTCGGCGAAGAACGTGACGGGGTTATCCGGCAGGTTCAGGGGTCGACAGTCGATCCACGCCAGGTAGGTCGCTTCGGGCGGGAAAAACACCGCGCCAGGCAGGTGCTCATCAATGAGCCGGGTGAGGTGACCGCGATTGCCATCCAAATAGTCAATGGTGGTGGCCAGCCACGACCCTCCGGCGCTGTACGCGGCGGTGTTGGCAATTGCGCCCAGTGTGCTGGCGCCATGCGAGATGTCGAATTTGTGTGGCTCGAATGCGGCCAGATCGGCGTTGTTACTCAGGATCAATTGGGCACACTTGGTGCCGGCAAGGTTCCAGCCCTTGGACGCGGACACCGCGGTGATCGTGTGGGAGGCCGCCGCCTCGCTCACCGACGCATACGGCACGTGGGTGCGGTCTTTGGGGGTCAGCGGGGCGTGAATTTCGTCGGAGAACACCCGGCCACCGTGCTTGGTGACAATCTCGGCAATGGCCAGCGCCTCATCGCGTCCCAATACCTGCCCAAGCGGGTTATGCGGATTACAGATGACGAGAGTGCCAGCGCCCGCCGCGAACGCGGCATCCACCGCCTCTAAATCGTAGTGATACCTGCCCTCACTGTCTTGAACCATGGGAACGCGGATGACCGCGCGCCCGAGGTTCTCCGGGATCGTCAAAAACGGCATATACGCGGGGGTGGGAACAATTACGGCACTGCCCGGCGCTGAATAGTGGGTGAGGGCGACCTCGAGGCCTTTGAGCACGTCGGGCAGCGGTTGAATGCGCTCGACGGGGATATCCCAGCCGCAGTTGTTGCGATACCAGGCCGCGCAGGCCTCGGCGAGGTTGGCCCGCACGGCGGGGGGAAGGTAGCCCAGTTGGGCCCGTTCGACAGCACTCTGCAACGCACTTCGGATCGCGGGGGCGGTTCCGAAGTCCATTTCGGCCACCCAGGCGTTGATCACGTCGGGGAACATGGTCCATTTCAAAGAACCCTGCTCGGCCAATTGCGCTGCAGTGATGCTGTCGAAATCAGTCATGGGATGGTGGTGCCTTCCGTTTTCGGCTTC
>DASYMY010000325.1:0-1845 GCA_036008825.1 Glaciihabitans sp. | reverse complement strand
TCGTGGCCGAGCTCGGCGCAAAGGCGCGGTTCGAAGCCAGCGGTGGCCTGACCGTGGACACCGCCCAAACGATCGCCGCTACCGGCGTGGACTTTGTCGCCGTCGGCGCCATAACGCACTCCGCGGCCATTCTCGATATCGCGTTGGATTTCGTCTCAACTGCGTAGTTCATCGGTGTAATCTATTGGCGTCAGGTGCTCACAACGGGGGAGTTGGAAGGAAGACAGTGGCGCAACGGGTTCAAATCATTCTCGAGGACGATTACGACGGCGGTACCGCCGACGAAACTGTCGTTTTCGGGTTGGACGGGGCGGAGTACGAGATCGACCTCTCCGCAGACAATGCAGGGGCATTACGGGATGCGTTGGCACCGTGGGTGGCCAACGCGCGCAAGATCGGTGGACGCCGTCGTCGTGGGGGGAAGACGAGCGTCGGATCAACGACTAGCGACATCCGGGCCTGGGCACACGAAAACGGCTACGAGGTAAGCAGCCGGGGTCGGGTGTCCGCGGAGGTGCGGGAGGCCTTCGAGAACGCGCACGGGTAGGTACTACTACCGCCTACAGCGGAGTCCTGCTGTCCGCTCTGGGCGAACGAGCGTCGTTCGCCCGGAGCGGTTCAGTCTGTGGACGGTGCGGATCAGTGTCTTGGACGAGATCCGGCCCTCGTTAGGGAACATGTGCGCAGGGTGCACGGTTGAACCTCTATCGGCTCACAAAGTCGGCTGACGGGTTCTCACACGGTCGTTACGTGGGGGTACCTCGCTGCCATAGAGAGCCGACTAGAGTTGGGACCAGGTGCCTGCCCCATCGCCGGGGTGACTCAGCGGCACCCAAAGCGAGGAGCAATCATGTTTGAGCGGTTTACCGATCGGGCCCGTCGCGTCGTCGTGCTGGCGCAAGAAGAGGCCCGCATGCTGAACCACAACTACATCGGGACCGAACACATCCTGCTCGGGCTCATTCACGAAGGTGAAGGTGTAGCGGCAAAGGCATTGGAGTCACTGGGTATTTCGCTCGAGGCTGTCCGGCAGAAGGTCGAAGAGATCATCGGTCATGGTCAGCAGTCACCTAGCGGGCACATTCCTTTCACGCCGCGCGCCAAGAAGGTTCTGGAGCTGAGTCTTCGAGAAGCGCTTCAGATCAATCACTCCTACATTGGCACCGAACACATCTTGCTGGGACTGATCCGCGAGGGTGAAGGTGTCGCCGCCCAGGTATTGGTGAAGCTGGGCGCTGACCTCAATAGAGTTCGTAACCAAGTCCTTCAATTGTTAAGCGGGTTCCAGGGCAAGGAGGCATCGACCTCCGGTGCCCCGGAGACCGGCAGCGCGCCGTCGTCCTCGATGGTGCTTGACCAGTTCGGGCGCAACCTGACCCAGGCGGCCCGGGAGAACAAGCTCGACCCGGTGATCGGTCGGGAGACCGAGATCGAGCGGGTCATGACAGTTCTGTCCCGACGCACCAAGAACAACCCGGTGCTGATCGGGGAGCCGGGCGTCGGCAAGACCGCCGTGGTGGAAGGCCTGTCCCAGGCCATCGTCCGCGGCGACGTGCCGGAGACGCTCCGCGACAAGCAGATCTACACCCTCGACCTCGGTGCCCTGGTGGCCGGTTCCCGGTACCGCGGCGACTTCGAGGAGCGCCTGAAGAAGGTTCTCAAGGAGATCCGCACCCGTGGCGATGTGGTGCTGTTCATCGACGAGATCCACACGCTGGTGGGGGCGGGCGCCGCAGAGGGTGCCATCGACGCCGCCAGCATCCTGAAGCCGATGTTGGCTCGCGGTGAGCTGCAGACCATCGGGGCGACCACGCTCGACGAGTACCGCAAGTACGTCGAGAAGGA
>DASYMY010000324.1:0-11219 GCA_036008825.1 Glaciihabitans sp. | reverse complement strand
ACCTCCGGGTGTTGCTTCATTCTGAAAGACTGTGCTGATGACGCACAGTTCTTTGCCCACTCCCACCTCAGCGCTGGTTGTCTCGGTGAGCAAAGACAGCGCGCATCGTTTCAGCAAACCACCCGTTGCATCCGTGACCTTACGCGCGGGGTGGGGCGTTGAGGGTGATGTCCACGCGGGCACAACGGTGCAGCACCGCTACCTCGTAAAAAAAGATCCAACACGGGCAAACCTCACGCAAGTGCACTTTATGGCGGAGGAGCTTTTCGCTGAACTCGGCGAAAAAGGGTTCGACGTCTCAGCAGGTCAACTGGGCGAGAACATCACGACTCGTGGTGTTGACCTCATCAATCTGCCGCTGGGGACCTTACTGGGCCTCGGCTCCGATGCAGTAGTTGAGATCACCGGTCTTCGAAGCCCGTGCTCATTAATCAATCAGTTTCAACACGGATTAATGAAAGCGTGTGTCTCGAAGGACCCCAACGGCACGGTAATTCGCAAGGCCGGGATCATGGGGATCGTTATTCGTGGGGGTTCTGTCGCGCCGGGAGATGAGATGACCATCACCTTGCCTGAGGGAGAGCATCAGCCGCTAGGGGTGGTGTAACGGGGCACTGTTGCCCCTCTTGTGTGCAGACAACACGGGTGGCAGTACCCGAAGGTATCGCCACCCGTGTGTGCCCGATGAATAGTGCTAGCTAGCCCTTGAAAACATCCTTGATGTTCTCGCCAGCCTTCTTCGCGCTCGCGGCGCTCTGATCGGCTTTGCCTTCAGCAACCTTTTCATCATCGTTGGTGATGTTGCCCAAAGCTTCTTTTGCTTTGCCAGCCAGATCCTGGGCGGCGTTGCTGATCTTGTCTGATGCACTCATGTGTGTCTCCTTCTATCTGTGTGCAGTACAACGAACCGGGTGGATCGCTGCGGGATTTAGGCCAAGCGAGTTGCGCTGCTCAAGCGAGACCGGAACCCGCTGTTGATTTCGAGCAGAGCCGGAACTGGTGAACCGAGCAGATCTTCTAGCGCTGAGAGGGACTCCTCGACGACCCCCACCACTTCGGGAGGTGCCACACCCCGTCGGCAGGTGACGGATATTTTGAGTACCGAAGTGCCGCGCACGGTGTACGTCGTAACGTGCGATGACATCAACTCTGCCTTCCGCGACAGCACATCGCTCAGGCTTTGCTCTGCAACGGCAGAGTCAATACGCACCTGGCCGTGACCGGTTGCGGGCGCGGTAATCAGGCGAGACGTGTGTCCTCTTCCCTGCCGGAAAATGAAGACGGCGAGCAACACGAGAAGCAAGAGGAGGCCGGCGAGGGTCGCGACCGCCACCCAGCTCACCACGGTGTTCGGGATTCGTGTGTCAATGACACTAGCGTTCACGGCATCAACAACACCCGGTGCCGCGTCAGACCACAAGGTTGCAACCGGTTCAAGTGTTACGAGCGCGATTGCAGTCAGGCCAACGGTGAGGACAATAATTCCGACCACAGCGATGAAGAGCCGGTTGAGGGGACGGTTGGTGCTGTTCATGCGCCCACCTTCCCACTCGGACTGATCTTGACCTTCGCCGTCACTCGCGGCTTGAGCGAGTAACTATCTAGCTGCGTTGTGACAGCTGTCTGAACCGCTGCCACATCTACCGCAATTCCCGAGGCCGGTGTGACCTCGACCAGTGCCGTGCGGTGACCCACACTGACAACCGTGTTGTCGGGGCTGACACCCGCTGCGTATGAAGCGTGCCGTGCAAGCGCAGAGGCGATCACTGCGTTGTCCACAACAACGGCGCTGTTCGACGAGTTGACGACGTGGCGGGAACGTTGGCCGGGGCTGACCGAGATGATGATCAGAACGATGCCGATGATGCCGACGATACTTCCGCCGCCAATCATCACCGCCGGGACGAACGATGGAGCATCCACCAACGTCGAGGCCATTGCCGAAGGCTCAAGTAGTAGCGCCGGCTGGCCCAGCAGATGGAGGACCAGCTCGGTACCGAGATAGGCCAAGGCAACGATAATGATGGCGGCAACTGTCATCGCGACAGCAGCGCGAGGGGAATGAGTCTCCCTGCGAGTGAGCCGCGAATAAAGCCGCTCTGTTCCGGTTGTAGTAGTCATACGACTCGTCGCTCCTGTCGGATGTGGGCCCCGGTCACTCGTACGCTCACCCGGGTGATGCGTGACCCGGTGAGTTCGGTCAGCCGGTTGAGAATACTCGTCTGCCCGCGTACTGCCCGATCAAGGACGGTGCCGCCTGTGCGGCCAACCACTCCGGGGTCGTTACTCACTCGATCAAGCGAAGTGAGGCGAATAGGGGTGTGTATGGCGAAGCTGAGCGCACCAGCGTCGTCGGATAGCTCAACCCGGATGTCGCCCGCCTTGACTTCGAACACGTCCGCGGTAATTGCTGCGGCAAGGGTGGACAGCGCATGGGGGGCGATACGCGTGCGACCGGGAAGAGCTGGGTGCACACCCAGCACAGAGTTCACAACACTCACGAGGAGGATCGCTTCCCCCGGAACGCGTCAAGCAAACTGCTCACATCAAGCTTTCCATCCGCGATTCGGCCGATGAGTGCTCCAATTGCCATGGCGACAGCCACAAAAACAAAGGCCCAGAAGCCGAACATGATCCAGCTCAGCGCGAGCACTGCCCCGATGATGATGCCCGTGCGCGTGGCGGTCACAGAACACGCGCCTCAGCGGACTCGGTTTCGGAATCGTCGTCGCTCGGGATGTACACGTCAACGATGCTGACGTTCACCTCGGTAACTTCCATACCTACAAGGGACTCGATGGCAGTGATAACGGCGCTACGAACCGCCTCGGCTACCCGCTGCAGGGCGATGGGGTACTCCGCGACGATCACAATGTCAACGGCCACCTGGGTTTCGCCAACTTCGACACTGATTCCCTGGCTGAGGTCGGTGGTGTTCATCGCCTGACGGATGGCACCGAGGGCGCGCGCCGCGCCGCCGCCGAGCGCGTGGACGCCGGCTACGTCGCGAGCTGCAATCCCCGCAACTTTGGCGATAACGGCATCGTTGATCACCGTTTTGCCGTGCGCAGTTTGTGTATTTGTGGGTGTGGAACTTGACGGGCTCTTCGAGGAAACAGCGGGATTCGACATTAGTTTTACTCTCCTTGTGTCTGCCCCGGAAGGTGGGGCATTTATGCGATAGTCACTAATAGGACGTGTACGGCGATCCATTCGTCACACATCTGGCAGAAAAAGTTTTAGCGAAAGGGGTGCGGCAGTGTCTGAAGCATCGCCACACTTCCCTCTTGACACTGCCGATGACAGGACCCTCGTTGGTCGTGCGGCCGACGGCGACGTGCGAGCATTTGAAGTTCTCGTGCGACGCTACGGACCACTGATGCGCGTGTACGCCTCGCGGGTCCTTGGATCGAACGATGAAACCGATGATGTTGTGCAGGACGCGTTTATCACGGCCTGGCAACAACTTCCCGAACTGGGCGACGCGTCTGTTGTGAAGAGTTGGCTGATGCGCATCGTCAGTCGCAAAAGTATCGACCGTGTGCGGGCGCGGCGACCCCACGTGGATGTGGACGATGTGGATCTCGCTGGCCCTGAGTCGGCCACCCCTTCAGAAGTGACCGAGGCTCGCTCACGTACTCAGGCTCTGTCGATCGCCTTAACTCATCTTCCCGAGATTCAAGCACGCTGCTGGGCGCTTCGGGAACTGGCGGAGTACAGTTACGACGAAATAGCGGCAGAACTCGACCTGCCGGCAACAACAGTCCGAGGGATACTGGCCCGCGCCCGCAAAGCGCTTATTCGCGAGATGGAGGAATGGCGATGACCGTCCCCGAATTGCCTCCCCGTTCAAGTGATGACGGTAATTCTCACGAGCCAGCAGAGGATGCTCTCGGCGGTCATACCGTCGAAGAGCTGAGCGACTACCTCGACCGCGGATGCACCCCGCCCGATCCTTCCATCGATGACTCTCCCGAGTGCCAGATTGTGTTGGAATCACTGCAACGGCTGCGGGCCGTGTCACTGAATCTGTTTGAAGAAGACGTGAAAGTCGAATCCGAGCGAGGGTTCTCCTGGGTGGGATCCATCCTCGACAACATCGCCGTTGATGCTCGAGCGGGACGAGACATTCCTGTGCACCATCCGTCACCATCAGCACACCTCGTGATGAGTGAAGGGGCCGTGCGTGGTCTCATCCGAGCGGCCGGTGATTCTGTCGGCGGAGTCCTCATTGGCAGCTGCAAACTTGAGGGGGATGTCACCGTTCCTCGCGCTTCCGTTGTGGTGACGGTGGAAGCCAGTGTCCTCTGGGGCGAACGGATTGCCGATGCAGCCGACCGCATTCGCGGGGCGATTTACTCCGAACTGATGAAGCACACCGAACTGCAGGTTGAAGCCATCCATGTGGAGATTCACGACGTGCTCATTGCTCGCACCCGTCCGACTACAGAACTCGAGACCCCATGACTACCCCGTCCCAATTGGGCGTTGAGCTCTCCCAGATTGTCGCTGCCGTCCCGGGAGTGCAACGTCTTTACCCGCCAACACACCCGGTGATCGGGGCGCTCGCAGGGGCGGCGGACGCAGCCCGTGGCGCGCTGACATCCGCCACTGAATCGCTGTCGGCGTCGATGGGAAGAGGTTCTATCGCATCAGGAACCGCTGCCTCAGTGAGTCCGCAAATCGTCGCCGTTACCTCACACCTTGGCGAGATTCAGGTGGCAATTCGTATCGGTGTACTGACGTCGGCGTCGGCGGCTGAAGTGTGCCGGTCAGTACACGACTCGGTCGCGGACTATCTGTCGAAGCATGCCGCAGGTTCAGTTGCTGCGATCAGCGTCAAGGTCGCGCGCATCGGTTGAGTGTGCGACAGCCAGCGAGTAACGGTTGCGCAAGCTAGGTTAGAGAGATGACTGCTGCCACCTTCACTCCCCCAGCGGGATCCGTCACCATGTTCACCACAAGCTGGTGCGGTTATTGCAAGAACCTCAAACGTCAGATGGACAAAGCAGGTGTGAGCTACACCGAGGTCAACATTGAGGAAGTCGCCGGCACAGCTGAACTGGTCGCCTCAGTTAACGGCGGAAACCAGACCGTTCCCACTCTGCTTTTCGCGGATGGAACATCAGCAACCAACCCGTCGCTGGCGGAAGTACAGTCGCGGCTCGGATAACTTCCGTTTCTAAATGAAGCGGATGACTTGCTGAAGGCGATCTCGTGCTGCAAAAAGGTCGTCGGCGCTCAGGCGTGTTTCGCCGGCCATACCCATTTCGACGAACTCAGCGAGCCGTGACTTTTGAATGATCACGGTGGGAATTCCTTTTTCGCGGCCAACCGCTGCCAGGGAATCCGCGGTTGATCCGTCGGGAACGATGACCCCAAGCGCGCTGAATTTGACTCGAGCTGAACGCGCCAGCGAGCGAACCCGCTTGCCCAGAGAATTCATGGGTCGCTCGCCGAGGGAGAGCATGTCGCTCACGATTTCACCTTTTCGGATCTGCAGTGCGCCTCCCCAATCCTCGGAGAGAAAAGCGAACAGTCCCGTGGGGCCGAGGACAATGTGATCCAATTTTTGGTCGGGACCAGGCCCGGGTAAATCGGTGTGCACGTCGTGCCACACGGTGTAAGCGATATCTAGCTGCGAGAGAGTGCGCGCGGTGTCTTCTTCGGCGATGGCGTCCGCCAGAAGGTGGCGGATCTCCCGCGGTGCTGAGCGAACCAGCCCGGCATCGTACGGGTGCTGCAGCTGTGAACCGCGACCCACCCATTCGCGCATAAGCTCAAAATACTCTTGCCGATTCCAGCCTCCGGGATGCCCGTAGGACCGAGCGGTTGGGGCCGGTTCAGGTTGACGCCGAGAAAAATCGTCGGGGGCGGCCGCAAAGTCGGCCCAGGAGGCCTGCGGTGTTGAGGCAGACGGGGCCGTTGTTGAGGTTCTTGTGAACGACGCGTCGAAGCTCGCACGGTCATCGGGTGTTCCGATAAGGCGCCAGGCCACTTGCACCGCGTGAAATTCCACCGCTTCCCCACCGGTATCGGGGTGGGTTTCGCGCAGCCGGCGCCGGTACGCTCGTCGCAAATCTTCCATGCTCGCACCGGTGGGTACTCCAAGCACCTCGTAGGGTGATGCAGGCGATGGACTATCGGGCATTGGCTCTCTCTCGCAGTTGTCGTTCGTAGAGCGAGAATAGTGGGTTTAGCTGCAGAGAAAGTCCATGACGCAACGCGTGGCGGCTTCTACCCAGCAAGACGGCGGTGGAGGTTGTGCTCAGCGTCGTCTGAAAGCGGCCGAAGTGTTGCCGAGATGACGGAGGAGGGCAGGTCGAGAACGTGCCCGACCGACACCAAATCAGCAATATCCGATGGCGTCATTCCGCCCGCAACATCCACACAATTGACCAGTTCAGCAAAGTAGTCGCGGTTGATGCTTTCGCACAAAAAACGCCCTATACCGAGGCGTTCCGCCGCGCGTATAAGGTTCTCGCTCGCCGTAGTCGAGCAGTCTCCCGCTCGCAGGGTGCGGTCGATGAGATCGAGGTAATCAAGGTGCTCGCGTGGGCCCCGGTAGCGGGGCATCCGCTCGATAGCGCTGACCAAAAAAGGTGTACTGCTGTTTACCGCGCCGGTGATACCGCGAAGTTCTTGTGGTTGCGATGGTGCCGAGGTTGTGGTGTCACCGCTCACGCCTGGTGCGGTTCGCCAGGTGAGGTCCGTGGCTGCGTCGAGTCCGTGATTCCAAAACTCGGGCTCCCCAATGACCTCAATGCACACGCCAAAAAGCCGTGCCGTGGCATCGGCAGCGGCTTCGGCTGTGGCCAGTGAGGGCGTGCGCATTCCCGCGGCAACAACACACTGCTGCAGGGACCGACCCGCGCTGGGGAAAAGGTCAAGGGCAAGTTGCATGGTGCACCAGGTCACCGGCTCGGTGTTCGCAATTAGATTCGCATGAGTGAGCTGTGCCATTACAACGGGCACAACAAAGCTGGCATTGTGCGCGACGAGGGCCCGCCCAGCAACCAGCTGCGCAATATGTGGGGCGAGATCGCGAAAGCTGTCAGCGATCAGCGCGTGTGACCAGCGCTGTTGTACACGCCCCTGCGGGCTGAGCTGAACAATTGCGATCTCCACAATGCGGTTTTCTGCGCCGGGGAACACACCCGTGGTGGTGACATGCACCACTGCAAATCCCCGCTCAGCCATACGGCCCCCTTGAACGCTTCCCCGTGTGGTCGCGCGCTTTATCTCAACGGCGAACCCTGACTGTGCAAATTCGGGCCAACATTACGGCACCTACCCGACTCGAGCAACAACGGATCTGACCTTAGCGATGTTTGAACGTGGCGGCGCGCCCCAATGTAGGGACAGCGCTGAACCTCGTGGGCTGCTATACGAGATTCTGGCCGTTGTGTCCCATCTGTCGGACAATGGAGGCATGGTTCGCAAACACGTTTTTGTGCATGGTGCGGTGCAGGGTGTGGGGTTTCGTTACAACGCTCAGGCCAAAGCCAACATTCTGGGAATCAGCGGGTTCACCCGAAACTTGCTCGACGGAAGTGTCGAGTTAGAGCTAGAGGGAGACAGCGCGACGGTCGAACGGATGATTGCTTGGTTGCGGTCCAGCCCAGGCTGGTCTCAAGTGGACTCTGTTGAGGTGACCGACATTGCTGTGAGAGGCGACAGCGGTTTCTCCATCAACTCCTAGCGATGCACCTCACCGCTGCCGGTAACAAAGCGGGGATGATCGGAGCTTTCCACAGTCCGCCCGTCGGGACCAAAACTGAAGGTGGCGTTCACCGGTGATCCCTTGAGGGTTGCCGGCAACCAGTATTTCGCGTCATCCCACATTCGCTCCACCGGCAGGGTGTCTACATCGAACCACACGGGCGCAAGTTCATTGGACTCCGTTGCTGTTCCGCTCCAGGCGGTGGCGCGGAACACCCAGGAACGTTGACTCCACTGCGGTTTGTGAGGGAACGGGTACAGCAACGATCCCATCAGCTCCAGGTCAGCTGGCTGCACGGTCAGCCCAACTTCTTCGGCGATCTCGCGCACCGCGGCATCCGCTGCTGATTCTCCCGGTTCCAACTTTCCTCCTGGGCCAACCAAACGGCCCATACCTAAACCCGTTTTCTTGCGTCCCAATAGAACCTGTTGTCGCCCGTCTTCGGCAGAACGGAGGAGGTAACACACGCACACTTCGGGGAGGGACATGGGGCCAGATTAGACGCATTGCCGCACAGTTCGGTTGCCCTATCGCGGGCAAGCAGTACTGAGATGCACAATGGATTTATGATCCGCAAGCACATTGTGGTGCGGGGTCGGGTGCAGGGCTCCGGGTTCCGCTACTACACACAGACAGAAGCAATGCGCCTGGGGTTGAGCGGGTATGTGCGAGATATGCCTGACAACTCCATCGAGATTGAGGCTGAAGGCGCCGACGATAGTCTCACCGAACTGCTCGACTGGTTAGAGACCGGCCCCACCTGGGCCGAAGTGGAATCGGTTGTTTCATCAGACCGGCCCACGACTGGGCGATTGGGTTTTCACATCCTCTGATACGGATTTACACGCCCGAAACACCGGGGAAATCAGAACACTCATCGGGTCCTGTTAGGTAGCTGTGAGGCGAACCGTCACCACTCAGCAGAGGATCCGAAATGAAAATCACCGCTCCCCGTACGTTTGCAGGGTTTCTTGTTGCATCAGTGGCGCTCGCCGTGGCGGGTTGTTCGGCTGATGCTGGCGACGACGCCGCATCGGGGGAAACCGTGACGGTGAAAGTGGGCACCTTGCGCGGGCAGCCCCACTTCTACCACCCGTTCCTCTACGAAGATTTCGCCGAAGAGGGTGTCGAGTTCGAGGTCATCACCTTGGACACCACTCCAGCTCTCAGTGACGCCCTGTTCAGCGGCACCATCGATTTCGCGATCACAGGAGTTACCCCCACCATCTCCTCCATTGCTCAGGACCGCGACCTCACCATCGTCGCTTCCGCAGCGGACGGCGGTAGCGGATTCGTTGGAGGGGAAGACATCGAGACACTGGACGATTTGGTTGGTAAAAACGTCGGCTACATCGCCGGAAGCGCCCAAGAGGTTGCCCTTCGGCTCACCCTGGAGGAAGCCGGAATTGATCCAGCGGATCTCAACCTTTTGGTAATCCCTGTTCCTGATATGGCAGGGGCCTTTGCCAGCGGAAGTGTGGACGCGTTCTTCGGAGTCGAAATTGGAGCGTCCATCGCTTTGCAGAACGGGGGTCACCTAATCGCTGACTCATACGCCACCCCCATCGGCAAGGTAAACATTGGACTCGCCACCACAGGTGATCTCATCGAATCTGACCCGGAGCTTGTTCAAAAAGTGGTGAACACTCACATCAGCACCGTGGAATACATGCTCGAGAACGAAGACGTGTGGTTGACCGAAATGGTGGACACCTTCGGTGGCGACCAAGCGATTTTCGAGTCAGCTCTGGCGAACTTCTGGATGCGCTCGGACCTCTCGGAGGAGTACCAGGGACAGCTTGAAGTTCTCGCAGAAGAAATGCAGGGCCTCGGCCTCATTGCCACAGCGCCAACCGCTGAGGACATCGTCGACACCACGTTTGTGGACGCCGCAGCCGAGTAGGGCGACGCACTATGGCAACCATCGCTCCTGCACCGGGAATCGCCCCGGCCCCGCCGCGAACATCACCACGACCCTGGCACCGTCAGGGGTGGCTGCGCGCGGTAGGGCTAGGGGTGATCGTTCCAATCATTGCGCTCAACATCTGGCACTGGGGAATCCGGTTCGAGTGGGAGCTCCCATTCGGCATTCAGATGGCATTTTTGCCCTACCCGAGTGACGTTGCCGTGACACTGTGGGACTTCGCCTTTGGGGGAATCCGAAACGACGCTTTCAGTGGCAAGCTGTGGGTAAATATGGCCGACAGCATTGTGCGAGTCTTCTCCGGTTTTGCCATTGCCACCCTGATTGCGGTGCCGCTCGGAATTCTGATGGGCCGATACTCCGTGGTCAGCTCCCTCTTTGACCCGGCAATCAACATTCTTCGACCCATCCCGGCCACCGCCTGGGTGCCTTTGGTGTCGCTGCTCATTGGGTACGGCAACCAAGCCACTATCTTTCTCATTACCTTGTCCGCGTTTTTCCCCATCGTGCTGGGCGCCATTAGTGGATCGCGGCAAGTTCCCCAGCGCCTCATCGAGGGCGCGCAGATGCTGGGCACAAGTCCGGCCGGGATGATCTACAAAATAGTTCTCCCCGCCTCCGCCCCCGCCATTGTGAACGGCCTGCGGGTGGGGCTCGGTCTGGCCTGGGTTGTTTTGGTGTTGGGCGAGACGGTAGCTGTGCCGG
Source organism: Glaciihabitans sp. (assembly GCA_036008825.1). Taxonomy (GTDB): domain Bacteria; phylum Actinomycetota; class Actinomycetes; order Actinomycetales; family Microbacteriaceae; genus Glaciihabitans. Next base: position 867 of record DASYMY010000324.1, on the reverse strand, counting down.
TTGGTATTGGTGCAACCATTTCCCTCGCCCGCGACATCGTTCGTACCGACCTGATTGTGGTTGGCATGATCTGTATCGGATGTGCCGGCTTCCTTACTGACCGCCTCCTGATGCTGGTTTTCCGCCTGGTATCGCGTGGCCGTCCCCTGATCAAATAGCGTTGTGGAGCACATCATGACAAATAGTCCCGTGACACATGCGGCCGATGCACTTACCTCCGCGCGAATGGCCAACGTCAACGTCGTTGGTGTGGCCAAGCATTACGGCACAGCGCAAAACCCGGTTGTCGCCATGGCCGACGTTACACTCCACGTTGAGTCGGGTGAGTTCGTGGCGGTTGTTGGCGCCAGCGGGTGCGGCAAAAGCACCCTGCTGCGTATTCTCGCGGGGTTCGAAACTGCGACGGTGGGCACGGTTGAAGTGGGTGGCGAAGCCGTCAGCGGACCGAGCCCCGACCGCGGTGTGGTTTTTCAGGACTACGGATTGTTCCCCTGGCTAACGGCCCGCGAGAACATTGCCTTCGGGCCCAAGCAGCGCGGTCTCGGCCGCGCAGCGGCACACGAACTCAGCGAACGGTTTCTTGCAACGGTTGGCCTTACCAAAGTGGCTGATAAGTTCCCCGGCGAATTGTCCGGTGGAATGCAACAACGGGTCGCGATAGCACGCGTGCTTGCCAACGATCCCGCGCTTTTGCTAATGGATGAACCGTTCGGCGCGTTGGATGCGCTCACCCGGTCCGATTTGCAAATTGAGCTGCGACGCATTCACCGGGCGACTAAAACCACGGTGCTATTCGTCACCCACAGTATTGAAGAAGCGGTGTTCCTCGCCGACCGTATCGTTGTGATGACCGGAGGTGCCTCGCAC
>DASYMY010000323.1:0-2107 GCA_036008825.1 Glaciihabitans sp. | reverse complement strand
GGGCGACCTTCAGGTACCACCACGAGGCACGGGAGCCCGGTAGGGCGGGCTACAACCGTCTACAAAGGACACCAAAACCGCAATTACGCCCGATTCAGCCTTGCTTGACCGATTTGGTGATGCCGTGAAGGCCACCTTGACGGCGTTAGACGCTGTGAAGGTGGCCTTCAGGGACTTCCGGCCGGGCGGGCGCGATCATCGCCGCGGTTCACGGGCTTGCCGCGCGGCTCTTCGGTGACGAAAAGTGCGAAACCTCAGAACCGTGCCTCTGAAGGCGACCACCACGGCCTGAGGGGATATGTCGCCCGTTGTGGTCGGGGTTTGAAGGTCTGGTCAGTGAACCGCCCCGGGTTTGGTGGAGGCTCCTCGTGTGAGTGGAGGATGTGTTCATGGCTAAGTCGTCGAGGCACCCGCGTGAGGTGCGTGAGCGTGCGGTTGCGTTGGTGTTTGAGCAGGTGGGGGCGTATTCGTCGCAGTGGGAGGCGATCAGGTCGATCGCGGCGAAGGTCGGGGTGTCGCCTGAGTCGTTGCGGCGGTGGGTCCGGCAGGCGGAGACCGATGCGGGTGTCCGGCCGGGTGTGACGTCCGCGGAGTCGGGGCGGGTGGCTGAGCTTGAGCGTGAGAATAGTGAGTTGCGTCGGGCGAATGAGATTTTGAAGGCGGCGTCGATTTTCTTCGCGAGGGAGCTCGACCCTCGACCGCCGCGCTCGTAAAGTTCGTTTCGGATCATAAGGAATTGTTCGGGGTTGAGCCGATCTGTGCTGTGCTGACTGAGTTCGGCATGAAGATCGCTCCGGGCACCTATCATGCTGCACTTCGCCGGTCGCCGTCGGCGCGTGCGGTGCGTGACGAGGAACTGAAGAAAGAAATCCAGCGGGTGTATGACGAGAATTACCGGGTCTACGGTGCCCGGAAAATATGGTGGCAGTTGCAGCGTGATGGCATCGTTGTCGGGCGGTGCCGGGTGGAGCGGCTCATGCGCGCGATGGGCCTGGCGGGCGCGGTCCGAGGTAAAACTGTGCGGACCACTGTGTCCGACAAGGACGGTGTTCGTGCCGCGGACCTGGTGAAACGTCAGTTCACGGCTGGTGCGCCGAATCGGTTGTGGGTGGCGGATTTTACCTATGTCGCGTCGTGGGCCGGCACTGTGTATGTCGCGTTCGCGATTGACGTGTTCTCCCGCAAGATCGTCAGTTGGTCTTCTAGTATGTCGAAGGAGACCGACCTTGTACTCGATGTCATTGAGCAGGGTTTACGTCATCGGCGTTATCGATGGCGTAAGGGGCAAGACAGGCTGGTTCACCATTCTGATGCCGGTACTCAGTACACGTCGTTCCGGTTTACGCAGCATCTCATCGATTCCGGTATCGATGCTTCGGTTGGCACAGTCGGTGACGCGTTGGACAATGCTTTGGCGGAGTCCACGATCGGGCTTTACAAGACCGAGTTGATTAAACCGCACGGTCCGTGGCACAATAAGGGAGAGGTCGACGTCGCTACCGCATCCTGGGTGGAGTGGTTCAACAACCACCGGCTCCATGGGGCGTGCGGTGGTCGGCCACCCGTCGAGTTCGAGACCTTGTATGAGGATGGCGACCTGACCAGTCTGGTCGCCTGACCCCAACAACGAGTCTCTACCGAACCCGGGGCGGTTCACTGACCAGGCCTTCAAACGCCGCCCACAGTTGGTGACGTATCCCCTGCGGCTGTGGTTGGTCCTGTTCAGAGGCACGGTTAGAAGCCTGTGTTTGTTGGCCAGCGCGCTTCCCATATTTCGCCGCCACCCCGGCGCCGACCACGTGGGCAAGTCGCGGCCCGCTGAAGGGCGCCGGGGTGCCGTCGAAATCTGGGGCGGCCTGGCGGCCGCAAAAGAGGGCGCGCGGCGGTGAAGTCTCCCCTCGCAGGGCTCGGGGAGACCTTGTGGTTGCGGAAAAACTGCCGTGGTCACCTCACGCGGTAGGTGTTGTGGCTGGGTGACGTGCGTCGGTGACCCCAGGGGAAAAATGCCGCGGAAACGCCCCCGATGATCAGACCGGAGAGGGATGCCGACCCTGGTGCCTGGTCCCTAGGGTGGACACGCAGCGTATCCGAGCGACTTTGGGGAGTG
>DASYMY010000322.1:0-2273 GCA_036008825.1 Glaciihabitans sp. | reverse complement strand
ACTCTGCTCAGGACATTTGTGACTACCGCACCACCCCAGACCTCCCCTCCCACAGAACCAATGCCCGTCGCTGACGGCAAAGCGCCGTGGAGTGACACTCTCTCCTCCCTTCGCGTCCCCAACTTTCGGCTCTTTAGCATTTCCAACATCCTGGCAATGTCAGGAACCTGGATGCAGCGCATTGCGCAGGACTGGCTAGTCCTCGAACTCTCCGGCAGCGTGACCGCCGTAGGTATTACCGTTGCGCTGCAGTTCGCCCCCATGCTGATGTTCGGCCTGTACGGCGGACTCATTGTTGACCGCTATTCAAAGCGCATGCTGTTGATGGTCACGCAGGGCATTGTTGGAGTGCTGAGTGTGATCCTGGCGATTCTCGCCATAACGGGAGTGGTTGAGGTCTGGCATGTGTTCGCAATTGCCTTCCTCGTGGGTATGGTCACTGTCGTCGATAACCCCACACGCCAAGTCTTTGTCAACGAGTTAGTGGGGCCACGTCATCTCCGCAACGCGATCAGCGTCAACTCATCCATCTTTCAACTCGGCGGACTCATCGGTCCCGCAATTGCTGGGGTGCTCCTCGTCGCCGTTGGAGCGGGCTGGGCGTTCGGCATCAACGCGCTCACCTGCCTGGTGACGGTTCTGACGCTGGCGGCACTAAAGACCTCGAAGCTGGTGCGTAGCGCTCCAGTGCCGCGCTCTAAAGGACAGTTGCAACAGGGCTTGCGCTATGTTCTTCGCAAGCCCGCCATTTTCTGGTCCATTGTGATGGTGCTGATCCTCTCGGTTTTTGCCCTCACCATGCCCGTCATCCTGGCCTCATACGCCACCGACGTATACGACGTTGGTGCGGCCGGGTATGGGTTGTTCAATACGCTCGTCGCCGCCGGCGCCCTTACGGGTGCAATTGCCTCAACTCGGCGCACTGGCGTGCGTTTGCGAACCGTGGTCTTCACGGGGGCCGCGTGGGGTGCGCTGCAGGGCACTGCAAGTTTTATGCCGTCTGAGTTCACGTTTGGGGTACTACTTGTTGCCCTCGGTTTTGCCAACCTCCTCTTTATTACGGCAGCGAACTCGTTAGTCCAGATGTCGTCCAACATCGGCATCCGCGGTCGTGTGATGTCCCTCTACGTAATGGTGCTGTTGGGTGGTCAAGCCATTGGTGGCCCCGTTATGGGATGGGTGGTTGAAAACCATGGCCCACAATTCGGCATGGCAATCTCCGGCATCGTTCCTGCTGTTGCCGCCGTGCTTATTGGCATTCATCTTGCGCGACGGGGGCAACTCACCGTGACGGTCAATACGCAACGGCCGGGCCCGTTTGTGGCAATCGTTCCCCGAATCGATGGCGGCGTGCGCGGCTAACGTTCGCGCTGCCCTGGCTAGGGCAGCAAGAATCCGGTAACCACAAGCTCCCTCACGCTGCCGAGGACTTCCTGCAGGATGTCTTCAGTGGCGAGGTCCAGAATTTCTGCCAGCGCAGCGCTAATGGCAGCGATGCTCAGTTCGCCGTCGCATGCGCCCACAACGGCCGCAAGGACAGTACCCATGGGGTAGACGCGAGCGAATGCTCCGCCCTGGCGCAACGTGATTGCGGCCGGATCTTCATCCCCTGGCCAGTAGTGACGCTCCTCGGTAACGTCGGCGGCGACGGTAAGAAAAGCGCGGGCGAGTGCTCCGTCATCCAACGCGCCCTGCCAATCATGCGCCGCAAGCGTGTGAGCTAAGTGATCACCGAGGCCGGCGCTGTTGCCGGAACCGAGGCTCTCAACCCGGCGCAGTGGAGAAGTTCCTGGTGCAGGCCGACGCAACAGGACGTACCCGAAACCCACGCCGGTGACATCGCGGTGTTCGAAGTCGTCCAACCAGGCATTTGAAAGCTGGTCAAACTCGACCCCGGGCGTCGTTCCACCGTCGCGGATCCACGTTTCGGCATAGAGCGCTGGATTCTGCACCTCGCGTTCGATGACCCAGGCGTCCAGCGGCACCGAATCTCCGTTCGGGCCGACGGTGAGCGCGGAGTCAATCCACCCGGCCACCCGCTCCAGTCCTGTGCTGTCCGAGCGATACTCCCAATTGCCCAAGAGTTGAGCGGCACCGCCGGGCGTGAGGTGCTCGGCGATACCGCGGATCACATCCGCGACGAGGGAATCCCCGACCTGTCCGCCGTCACGGTATTCGTATGCCGGTACACCCTCAATGCGGGGTGTAATCACAAACGGCGGGTTCGAGACGATGTGGTCGAATAGCTCCCCCGCAACAGGCTCAAACAAGCT
>DASYMY010000321.1:0-1576 GCA_036008825.1 Glaciihabitans sp. | reverse complement strand
ACTTGAATGGCAATAGCCAGTTCTTCGCCCAAATCGGCGGCGGCGGAGCTTTCCCGGGGACGAGCGGCAACATCATCAACAGCGGCGCTCTCGCCACGCTGGTGGCGAACCAAAACCCTGGCACCACAACCTTTGGAGGTCAGATCCAGGGCGACATCAATTTTGTCCGCCTCGGGGGCAATACCCTGACGCTGGAGATGGCCCAGACCTATACCGGCGCGACCTTGTTGTTGGCCGGAACGACCAGCCTGGAAAACGACGCCACCCTGCTCACGACTTCGTCGATCGACGTCAACTACGCGACGTTGTCGTTGAACAACAATTCGAGTCTGCAGACCTCGAACAATAATCGCATCGGCGACGCCATCCCGATCGCCCTGCGGACCGGCACCATCATTTACAATGGCCGCCTCACCACCGCCGCCACGGAAACATTGGGTGCGATGACCCTCGCCCAGGGCGCGAACGGGCTCTCGTCCAATATCGGCGGCGGCAGCGTCAACTCGGCGGATCTGACCATTGCCAGCCTGACGCGCGCGCCCGGCACCACGTTAAACTTCACCGGCACCAACCTCGGCCAGCAAGGCAACAATGCCCGCATCTGGTTCACGGCGCCGCTGACTCCCATTGGCAGCGGCATCATCGGTGCGTGGGCGATCCACAACAGCACCGACTACGCGGCCTACAACACCGCGAATGGCGTCGGTGTCGTCGGCAACGGCGGCTTCACGGGCTACGACGCCACATTCGGCACCGGCAATCTCACCGAAATCCCCGCGATTCTTACGACAAACACGACGTTGTCCGGGAACACCGTCACTGGACTCCTGAAGATCGCGGGCAACGCCAGGAATAACGTCCTCTTCACCAACAACGGCGATATCCTGCGGCTGGAGTACGGCGGCATTCTGCGCAGCAACAACGTCTTCGATACGTCCATCGGCACGCTCACCGAGCGCGGCGTCCTCACGGCGGGCGGCACGGTACCGGCCGGCATGCAGGAATTGGTCATCTTCAATCAGTCCGTCGGCAACCCCACCTTTACGGGCGGCACGATCAATCCGTTGACCAATGTGGTCACGGTGGGCTCCACGGTCGGGCTCCGGGTAGGGATGACCCTCGCCAACGCCAACTTCCCAGTGGGGACTGTCATCACTTCGATTGACAGCATCAATCAGGTGACGCTGAGCCAGGTGAGCACCAACGTGGCCCAGGCAACCGCCCAGACCTTCACGGGAGGTTCGTATGTCAACGGGACGACCGTCTTGCATTCGAACGTCGTCACCGTGAATACCACGGAGGGCCTCGCCACCGGCATGACCCTCACGGGCACAGGCATCCCGGCCGGCAGCTACGTGGTGGAGATCATCGATGGGACGAAGGTCAGGTTGAGCCAGGCGGCCACCGCCAACGGCACCGCGCTCGCATTTACGGTGGGCGTGAGCAACATGATCATCAATTCCGTCATCGCGGATAACGGCTTGGTGAACACGGTCTCCCTGGTCAAATCCGGCGCGGGCGTCCTGAATCTCTCCGCGAATAACACCTACACGGGCGGCACGGTGATCAGCCAGGG
>DASYMY010000320.1:0-2260 GCA_036008825.1 Glaciihabitans sp. | reverse complement strand
CGGCACAACTGTGCGGAGTGTGCCGGTTGCGTTCCTCCACATTTGGTGTTAGTTGCGCGCCGATTCGGACAGAACGGCAATCCATGCCTAGGCTCGTACCGTCATGATCCGCTTTGATTCCGTCTCTAAGTCTTACGCCGGCAATTCCCGGCCAGCTCTCAACTCCGTCAGTCTGGAAATTCTGAAGGGGGAGTTCGTCTTCCTCGTTGGCGCTTCCGGCTCCGGTAAGTCGAGCTTTCTCCGTCTTGTCCTCAAAGAGGAAAAGCCGTCCAAGGGCCAAGTTCACGTCCTCGGGCAGCAACTGACGACCCTGCCCAACCGCAAGGTTCCGCAGTTTCGCCGCAACTTGGGCGTTGTCTTCCAGGACTTCCGGCTATTGCCGCAGAAGACCGTATTCGACAACGTCGCGTTCACCTTGCAGGTCATCGGCAAAAGCCGCGGCTTCATTCAGGAAGCCGTGCCCGACACCTTGAAGATGGTGGGGCTCTCCGGTAAGTCGGGGCGTTTTCCCCACGAACTATCCGGTGGTGAACAACAGCGTGTGGCCATCGCCCGCGCCATTGTGAACAAACCAGCAATCATGTTGGCCGATGAGCCAACGGGAAACCTGGACCCAGCGACATCCGCCGGAATTATGGGTTTGTTGGAGCGCATCAACCTCGGTGGAACCACTGTGATCATGGCGACTCACGACGCCGGCATTGTGGACCAGATGCAGCGTCGAGTTATCGAACTTATTAGTGGTCAGATCGTTCGTGACGAACGGCAGGGTGGTTACCAGACCCAGTCGATTCCGCTGCCGAACTTTGGCAACCTTGGGACGCAGAGCAATCCGCAGATGCCGACGCCACCCGTTCCGGGGGCCCACGCGTGAGACTCGGACTAATTCTCGGCGAGGCAGCTCAGGGCCTGCGCCGCAATATTTCTATGGTGATCTCGGTCATCTTGGTGACCTTTATCTCGCTGACCTTTGTGGGTGCAGCAATCCTCCTGCAGATGCAGGTGGGGGAGATGAAGGGCTACTGGTACGACCGAGCCCAAGTGGCTGTGTACCTGTGTACCGCGGTTGACACCGGCGGCAACTGTGCTGAGGCGGAAGCGACGCAGGAACAAATTGATGCCATTGCGGCGCAACTTGATTCGCCGAGCCTCGCCCCCTACGTGCAGTCCTACGAATTTGAGACGCATGAGCAGGCGTTCGAGAACTTCCAGGAGCAGTTCGCCGACAGTCCTCTCGCCAGTTTCACGACCGCTGACATGCTCAATGAGTCGTTCCGAATCAACATGAACGACCCGAGCCAGGCCGAGATTCTGATTGAGAGCATTCGCGGCCTTGCTGGGGTGCAGGATGTCGAAGACCAGCGTGGTTACCTCGATCAAATCTTTGCCATCCTCAATGCCGCAAGCTTCACGGCAATTGCGTTGGCGGCACTCATGCTTGTTGCAGCTGTGTTGCTCATCGCGACGACGATTCGGTTGAGCGCATTTAGCCGACGGCGAGAGCTTGGAATTATGCGGCTGGTCGGTGCGTCCAACCGATTCATTCAGACCCCGTTCATTCTCGAAGGTGTGTTCGCGGCCCTTATTGGGTCCGTTCTCGCCGGCGGAGCAATTGTCGCGATCGTGCACTTCTTTGTCACCGGGTATCTGTCGACAACCCTCGGGGCGTCTACAACTCTTGTTGGGTTGGAAGAGGCTCTGCTCGTTGTGCCCATCCTGATTCTGGTTGGAGCAGTACTCGCGGCAATCAGCGCTGGTGCAGCAATCAGCCGTTACCTCAAGGTCTAAGCCGCCCGTAGGTTAGACTGATGGGCTGCCCGACACCGGTTGGGCCGAAGTTGGAGTAAATCGTGCCCAGGGAACAAGGTGAGAAAATTGTTGCGAGCAACCGTAAGGCTCGCCACGATTACACCATCGAGGACACCTACGAGGCCGGGTTAGTTCTCACCGGCACCGAAGTGAAATCGTTGCGCGCTGGGCGGGCATCTCTCGTTGACGGATACGCCTTTATCGAGTTCGGCGAGGCGTGGCTCGACGCCGTTCACATTCCCGAATACAACCAGGGCACCTGGAACAACCACCCGCCGCGGCGCAAACGCAAGATGCTGCTGCACAAGCAGCAGATCCTCAAGATTCACAACAAGGTGAAAGAGGGCGGGTACACCCTCGTTCCGCTGAAGATTTACTTCTTAAACGGCAACGCCAAGGTAGAGATTGCGGTGGCCAAGGGTAAGCGCGAGTACGACAAGCGGCAGACCCT
>DASYMY010000319.1:0-1653 GCA_036008825.1 Glaciihabitans sp. | reverse complement strand
CAAGGACACGATCAGGTACATGATCGGCGACGACAGTGATAACGTGAATGGCGGCGGTAATACCGACACGCTGGTGATTACCGGTACGGGCGGCAGCGAAACGCTCGACGTGGTGTTTAACGGCACGTCGCTCACGGGCTTCGAAGGCGGCACGGTTGTGAACGTGGAATCAGTCACGGCCGATCTATCGGGTGGGACCTCAGACGCCCTGAGCTACGCCGGTTCGACAGCGGCTGTCACGGTCAACCTGACGACGGGCACCGCTTCCGGCTTTACCTCCATCGCAGGCATCGAAAACGTCACGGGTGGCTCGGGCAATGACACACTGACCGGCGTCGCCGGACAGGCGAACGCGCTGACCGGCGGCACCGGCAACGACACCTTCGTCGTGCATGACACGACGGATACCGTTAGCGAAAGTAATGGTAATGGTGGCGGCACCGATACCGTTCAATTTCAGTCAACAACTGCCGCATCCACTTACACCATCACCGATAGTGACGTCGAGAACCTGACCTTGCTCGAAACCGACAATATCAATGGCACCGGCAACGCTTCGGCCAATGTAATTACCGGAAATTCCGGAAACAACCTTCTGAACGGGGCTGATGGAAACGATACTCTGATTGGCGGCCTCGGCATTAACACACTGAATGGCGGAAACAATACGGACACCGCGAGCTATGCCGCGGCGTCTGCCGGCGTTACGGTTTCCCTCGCTGTTGCTGGTGCGCAGAATAGCGTTGGAGCCGGCACCGACACACTCGTCAGTATCGAAAACCTGCTGGGCAGCGCGTTTAACGACACGCTCACAGCCAGCGGAACCGGTGCGGCTGGAATTGTCAACCTCCTAAGCGGTAACAACGGTAACGACACACTGACAGCTACCGTCGATAACGTGCGCGATACCCTCGATGGTGGCAATGGCTCCGACACAGCCAACTACGCTGCCTACGGGGCTGCACTGACTGTGAACCTTGGTGGTGCAGCACCGATCATCGTGGTTGGTTCGGGCAGTACTGCCGCCAATTCAGACGTTCTCGTGGGTATCGAAAACTTCATCGGCGGCTCGGGCAACAACGTGTTGACCGGCAGCGGCGCCGCCAACATCCTGTCCGGCGGCGGCGGCAACGACAACATTACTGGTGGAGGTGGCAACGACACGCTCAGTGGGGGTGCGAACAACGACACATTCATCTACAACATGGGGGATGGTGCTGATGCCGTCGATGGCGGGGCCAATAACGACACGCTGAATATTGTCGCCAATGGTGGAAACGATACGCTCGATATCGTCTACGACGGCGCGTTGCTCACACAAGTCGAAAGCGGCTCCGTCACGAACGTCGAAACCATCAATGCCAGTATGGGTGGCGGTACCGACACGCTGAGCTACGCGGGATCCATTTCAAGTATCACGGTAAATCTGGGCCTGGCGACCCCCACGGCCTCCGGCTTCACTACAATCGCCAGCGTGGAGAACGTCATCGGCGGTTCGGGTGCTGACACACTGACGGGGAGTGCTGGAGCAAATACGCTCAACGGCGGTGCCGGCAACGACACCCTCAACGGTGGCATCGGAGGCGACATACTCATCGGCGGCATTGGCGCTGACACGATCAATTCGGGTGCGGCGAACGACAACGTCCAGGA
>DASYMY010000318.1:0-1640 GCA_036008825.1 Glaciihabitans sp. | reverse complement strand
CCATTCAGGATCCAGAGAACCCGTTTCGCTACATCCAGGTGCGGGGCGAGGTGATTTCGATGACAACGGAGGGTGGCGCCGACAGCATTGAGGCGCTCTCGCAGAAGTACACAGGGCAGCCCTACCCCTGGTATGGCGGCCGCAACCAGCAACGCATCATCCTGACAATCAAGGCAAGCAGCGTCAGCGGACAGGGCTGATCAACCGATCGAACCCAACCGCGGCGTCGTTATTGTTACTGGACGGCCGCGGTCAGGCGGGCAAGGTTGTCGAGCACCTTGCTGGGCAATGGGCGGGTCATCCACTCCTCCAGCAGTAGTTCACGAGAGTTTTCGCGGTAGCTATCCTCCAGCTTGCGCAGCGCGTCAACGAATGAGGTGCCGCGCACCATCACGGAGATTTCCAAGTTCAGGCTAAACGAGCGCATATCCATGTTGCTGGAGCCGATCACGGCAACCTGGTCGTCAATGGTGAAGTGCTTGGCGTGCAAGACGGTGGGAGATTTGTAAAGCCAAATCTTCACCCCCGCCTTGAGGAGCTCCTCGTAGTAGCTGCGTTGCGCGTGGTAGACCATGGGCTGATCCCCAATTTCGGAGACAAACAACTGCACGTCAAGACCACTCTGTGCCGCGGTGGTGATGGCGTACAGCATGGACTCGTCCGGCACAAAGTACGGGCTGGTGATGATGATGCGTTCCCGCGCCGCATACAACAGCGAGTTGAACAGGCGCAGGTTGTTCTCGCCTTCAAAGCCGGGACCGCTGGGCACCACCTGCGCGTCGAGCGGAGCCGCGCGGGGTTCCAACGGTTCCTGCTCGGTTTCACGTAGCAGCAGCTCGTCGGTCTCGCTGTACCAGTCGGTGACAAAGAGGGCGTTAATTCCGGCGACGATGGGGCCTTCAAAGCGCACCATTAGGTCTTTCCATCGCAGCCCACGGCGGATGTTTCCACGCTTGTTGTAGGAGCGGTCGATCATGTTCTGTGAACCGGTAAAGGCGACGTTGCCGTCGATCACCAGGAGCTTGCGGTGGTTGCGGAGGTCGGGCCTTCGCCATTCACCGCGGAACGGTTGAACGGGCAACATGAGGTTCCAGTCGACGCCCATCGACTTCAGCTTGCGGATGGTGCGGAAATAGCCGGGGGAGCGCAGCGACGCCACGTGGTCGAGCAGCACCCGCACGGTGACTCCACGTTTCGCCGCCTCTTCGAGAGCGTCAAAGAACGGGGCGCTAGTGGGGTCGTGAGCGAGGATGTAGAACTCGGCGTGAACGTAGCGGGTCGCTTTACCGACGGCCGCGGTCATCGCAGCAAGGGATTCGTCGTAGTCGGGGTAGAGCTCGGCGCTGTTGCCACCAACCAGGGGCATGGAGCCGAGGGTGCGGTTCAGCTCGGTGACGGACTGCAACCATGATGGCCACGGCTTGTCGCGGCGAACCCGCTCCATACCCTCGGTGGTTTCGATGATGTACCGGTTGATCTCCAGCTGCTTCTCGCGGCGCTTTTTGGGCAAGCGACGGGAGCCGAGCAACATAAAGAGCAAGAACCCGAAGTAGGGGATAAAAAAGATCGCCAACAACCACGCCATGGCCGTCTGTGGGCGCCGGTTGCGCGGGATGATCACAAGCGCGAGCACACGAATA
>DASYMY010000317.1:0-15044 GCA_036008825.1 Glaciihabitans sp. | reverse complement strand
TTGTTCTGACGGGCCCCAACACTGGTCGTTATGAACGACATATCCGGCGATTCCGCTGACAGTTCTCCCGAGACATCGCAGCCTAGCCTTGCGATTTGGAATGGTGCCACCTTTATCCATCCCCTGCTAAACGCGTATGCCTCCGCGACCAGCATCCTCCAACAGATCTCCATGGAGGCTACGGACTATCGGAATGTCGATACCAATACGCTCTCCCAACTGTCTGCTGCTGCAGCAGACAACCATCGACTTGTTGGAGCGCACCTCGCGATGATTGCTGGGGAGATCGCACATCGCTCTACGCCTGATCTCGGTGCGAACGGACTCGCCCAGGGCCGCGGCTTTCGCACCCCGGAGGAGATGGTGAAGGTCACAACAGGGTTGTCCGGGCGCGATGCTGTCGCAGCTGTCCGGGCGGGCCGGATGATTCACCACAGCCAATACCCCACCGAGAACATTGAGACGAACGGGAAAGTCACCACACCCTCGCTGGAGCCCACGTACCCGTGGCTAACAACCGTTGGTATTGCCCTAACTCAGGGTCTGTCTCTCGCCGAAGCTGATGCCATCCGATCGGGGCTTGGGGAGCCCACTCTGAGGGTCAGCACCGAGGCCCTTTCGGAGGCAGCAGCTCAGCTTTGCTCTGAACAACTTGCCGCACATGGAGCAGGAAACGCACTCGACCCTGACCGGCTCTACCGTCGCGCCAATGAGCTCCGAGACGATATTGATCTAGCGAGCGTGGGCGACCGTGAACAAGACAGACGCAATAGACGCGCGCTGAAAGTCATCCGACGACCAGACGGCATGGGAAAACTCATCTGGGATATGGACCCCGAGACTTTTGCGGTAGTGATGGAAACGTACGACCGCACCACATCCCCTCGCCGGGGCGGGCCCCGATTCGGCCCCACAAAAACCCAGGAACACGCCGACCTCATCCGCAGCGACGCACGGACCACCGAGCAACTGGCCTCCGATGTATTTGTCCACCTGCTACAAACTGGAGCGGGCGTTGACCCCAGCCAGATTCTGGGCGACGTCGCACCGCGCGTTCGGCTCCTTGTGCCGTCCGTGGACGAAAAGCCTCATCCGGGATGGATTGAGGGGCAACCATTTCCGGTCAGCGCAGAAACGGTCTCTCGCCTCACGTGCACAGGAACAACGTCCGAGATCACCTTCGACCGCGACAAACAGCCGCTCGATGTGGGTCGCGAACAGCGGTTGTTTTCCCCCAAACAGCGCATCGCTCTCGCTGCAAGAGACGGCGGATGCCGTTGGAGTGACGGCGACGGCCACGATTGCGAGCGTCCTCCTTCATGGACGGAGGCACATCACATTCGTCATTGGAAACGGGACTCAGGAAACACAAATATTGCGGATGGAATCCTGCTGTGCCGGCACCACCATCTCCTGGCACACAACAACGGTTGGGAGATCCACCGCGCCAGCAAGACGTACTGGCTGACACCACCGGTGTCTGAGGATCCTCAGCAGCGACCGCTCGAACTACCGTCCCGTAGCGGTGCGATGCGCGCATACCTCGAAGCCGTGCCCGACTGAGTTGTGTCTTGATGGACGTGAGGCATGTCACGATCGTCGCTGGGATGACTAGCGACGCCAGCAGTCGAACCTAGACGGGCGCCGGAGCTGCAATCAGCGCAAGCTTGACACTGAAGCAGGTTCCAACTCCTTCTTCGCTTTCGACGTCGAGCTCACCGCGGTGTGCAGTAACGATGGCCTTGGTGATTGTCAGACCCAGCCCAACACCCGGCACTGCATTGCGGGTAGCAGTAGATGCTCGGAAGAAGCGAGAGTACAGCTGGTCTAGCTCAGACGCTGCGATACCCATACCCGTGTCTCGTACGGTGATCTCGGCTGATCCGTTATGTGCAGCTAAGGCAACAGTCACTATCCCGCCCCGAGGAGTGAATTTGATCGCGTTGGAGATCAGATTGTCGCAGGCCTGGCCCAGGCGTATGGCATCGCCATGGACCCACGGGGTGACGTCCGGTAGGACCTGCTCGACCGTGATCCCGGCAGCGTTCGCTACGGGACGCGCCGACTCGACCGCGGCAGAAACGATGCGGTCCAATTCGATTGGGTGAGAGTCGAGTGGGAACTTTCCGGATTCCACCTGCGCGGTGAAGAGGAGGTCGCCCACAAGACGCAATAGGCGGTGCGCATTGCGCTCAGCGACGCTGAGATAGTGGTTCTGCTCGTCTGAGAGCGGGTTGTCCTCGTCGTCGCGGAGCAACTCTAAGTATCCGAGAATCGAGCTCAGTGGAGTTCTAAGCTCGTGAGAAATAAGCCCAACAAATTCGTCCTTCAGGCGAGCCACTTCTCGCGATTGCGTCACGTCGGAGGCAACAAAGAGATAGCCGGATGTGTTTCCCGCATCGTCAACTCGTTTGGTGACGGAGAGCAGAACTGGTACTTCGGTGCCGTCATCTCGGACGTATGTCCACTCCCGGCTTTCCGCACGTCCCAGTCGAGCAGATTCCACGAGAGCGGAAAAGCCCGGGTTGAGCACTGTCTCACCGGGTGGGTAATTTAGTTCTCGGGAGCGAGCGTTCAGTTCCGCCGCAACGTGGAACTCGAAAATGTAGCGCTTACCTTCAGTTTCTTCGCTACTCAGGCCAAAGAGCTTCTCGGCTCCAGCGTTCCAGTTGTCAATAAGCCCCGTGACACTCGAGCCAATAATTGATTGTTCGGTGACGGCCGCCCAGACGTTACGGAATAGTCGATCTCCCGCCCTGATCTGGGCCTCGCTGTCTTGAAGTTGATTGGCAAATTCGACGGTGCGCTGCAAGATGACTTCCTTGTCATCAGCGAGACGGCGAATCGATTCCAATTGCACCCGGCTTTGTCGTGAAAGCTCGTTGATGATTGCAGCAGCGATAGCGAAAACGAAGGGCGAGAAGAACCCGCGCAGCAGATCCGACGAGCTAATAGAGGGAACGTCGACCGTGATGAGCGGTAGAAACATTGCGACGGCCGTACCGACCGCTGCAATGATGATGTGGCGCCTGCCCCGTTCTGCGGCGATCCACACCACGGGCAAAATTAGCAGAGCGCTGAATACGGATGATCCTCCGCCAGTGCCCAATCGGAAGAATCCGATGGCGATCAGATCCAGCAGCGGGATTGCAATGGCGTATCGCTCGAGGCGTTCGACCCGGGTGAAAATGGCGGCCAGAACTGTTGCTCCCACCATGACACCGATGCCGATGGACGCCGCTAGCTCGTGCACAACGATCACGTCCGGAACCAGCAGAATGAGGGCTATTCCGATTGCAAAGGCCATCGCAACGGGGAGTTGTTTCAACGCCAGGGTCGGATGATCAACGGAAAGGTACCGCATTACCCGCGAGTACAGATCAGTCATTTTCACCTGAGAACTCGTTGGTTAACCACGCAACCAACGCACGGGGGCTGAATGGTTTAGCCAGGTAGTCCTGAGCGCCCGCTGCTTCACCTGCCGCCCTGGATACCTCGTCGACGGCAGCCGAAAGCAGAAGAACGGGTGTTTCGCTTAGCCTGGCATCCGCTCGGACGAGTTTGCACACTTCCAAGCCCGTCATACCCGGCATGGCCACATCGAGGATCACCAGGTCGGGTACGTGCTCTTGAATAGCGAGCCACGCTTTGTCGCCATCCTCAACGGATGCCACCACATCGAATCCAGCGCGCTTGGCGGAGATGGCAACGAGGGCGCGGATGTCCGCATCGTCGTCGGCCACTACAACACGACGTGGTGGTGCTTCAGTCATTCCGGAACACAATCGCTGAGAACCTGGAGAATTTGCGCCCGCGTAAAAGGCTTCGGCAGCATCGCCTCGGTGGTCGGATAATCGGATGTATCAAGAACAGAACTTACGGCGATCGCAATCTGAGGAAATTCGGATCGCAACTGTCTGACCAGCTCCCACCCGTTCATCCCGGGTAGGAGAAGGTCAATGATTGCGAGATCCGGAACTCCCCGTTGGCATTCCGCGATCGCGTCTTCGGCGTTCTCTACGGCAATTACTGTACAGCCAGCCTTCGCCAGATAGGTACGAACAAGATCACGCTGGTCATCGCTGTCTTCAACTACAAGCACTCGAGCGCGGCCGCCAGTAACGATGCCACCGTTCATTTTCTCGACCACCCCGCTCACCATGTGACTTCGCGCCGTCTGGTCGCGTCAGGATCGATGCTGTGCGAGTTACGATGCACATTCGCGCACCGAGCGGCGCACGTTTCGTCCCCCTGTACCCCATTATCTACCCTGCGGCACCTGCTCACATCGCCCCCGAGTGCGGCTCATTGGGCTGCACCCTTATTTGGGAACAACAGTGAACCGCCTGAGAGCGAGGGCGGGGTTGGTTTTCCTAACCTGAGCAACTCGCTCGGCGTTCACCACAGCCACTGCAACGTCTGCCGTTTCGCCAATGGTTGCGATTTCGACACCCATCGGATCGACCACCATGCTGTTGCCAACTCCGATCGGCGGGGCGTGATCGGCGGCTGCGACGTAGATCGTGTTCTCGAGGGCTCGAGCCGTAACGAGGGTGCGCCAGTGGTGCTCCTTGAGCGGGCCACGAACCCACTCTGCGGGAACAAGTACGAGGTCTGCTCCCGCATCCACTAGACGCCGTGTGACCTCAGGGAATCGAAGGTCGTAACAGGTTTGCATGCCGACAGTGAAGCCGTTCCAGGCAAATGTTTGCGGAGCTTCAATGTCTCCCGGTCTGACCCACCGTGACTCTTCAGCACCAAACGCATCGTAGAGATGCAATTTGCGGTACGTTGCGACTATTTCGCCGGTTGGCGAGAGCACAACAATCGTGTTTGAGAAACGAGATTCCTCGCCACTGCGTTCGACCATACCGACCGCGATGTGTACCCCAAACTCACCGGCAAGGGCCGCGACGTGAGTAACAAAATCGCCCTCCAGCGTTTCGGCCGCGTCAACGAGCTCTTGCCCAAGATCAGGGAGGAAGAAAGATGAATACTCGGGGAAGACGATGAGGGATGCCCCGCGGGCGGCCGCCGCGTCCGTGAGAGAACGGATTGTTGCCAAGTTCGCGTCCCGATCAGCGATGGGAGCGAACTGGGCAACGGCGACGGCCGCCAGAGGGGTAGTCATGCCCTCAGCTTAGAGGCGTTGTTAGGCAGCGGTTGTGGTCGCGTGAATGCGGACCACATCGACGGCGCCGGCAAACAACGGGTGCTCGCTGTCGAGACCCATTACCCGCGTGACAAATTCTTCGGGCGTCAAGGTGGCGAGCAGTTCCTGCAACTCGACGCTTTGCGGGTCATCCGCCACATTGAACTGAAGTGCAACACCGACGGTCCGCAGCAACGCCTCGGGGACGATGCCATGTTCTGCAAGCTGCGCGGCGGGGCCGATAAATCGCTCGTTCCGGCTGAGCTTTCGGAGCGGCTGGCGCCCCACTCGCTCGACAGTGTCGCTGAGGTTGGGGTTAGCGAACCGAACCATGTTCTTATCGATGTACGCCTGCTGCACCTCGGGGTCGAAACCGTGCTTGGTGACCAGGAGCGTTTTGGTCTCGTCGAGTACAGCACGAACTTCCGCGATGACGGCCGGCAGGGCGAAGGCCTCAGCCATGCTGTCGACGCCTGCGAGCGAGCCGTGGTAGGCGGCGGCCGCGTGACCAGTGTTGACGGTGAAGAGTTTTCGTTCGATGTACGGCGCAAGGTCCTCGACAAAATGCGCTTCGGAGATTGCTGGCACGGTCGTCCCAAACGGGCCGCTTTCGATGGCCCATTCAAAGAACGATTCGACCGTCACATTAAGCCCACTATTGGGGTCTTGGCCGGGGACAATGCGGTCAACAGCTGTATTGGCAAAGATTGCGTCCGCGGCTTTTGTCGGGTCGCTGAGCGCAGACACAATCTCGGTCTTGAGTAGGTCTGTGGCGTTGATCGCGTTTTCACACGCCATCACGGCCAACGGAGCAAGATCGGCTGATCGCGCTTCGATTGCTTTGGCAATGAGCGGTGCCACAAACCGGAGGATGTTGGGACCAACAGCGGTGGTAACAACATCGGCGGTGGCGATTTCGGCGATTACGTCTGCTTCATGGGTTGCGCTGTTGAGCGCGCGGTAGTTGTCAACGGTCCACTCACGGGCGCCTTCTCCAACTTCGGTAACTCGGTAGTTCTCGCTGTTCGCAAGAGCATCGATGATGTCCGCGTTTACGTCAGCGAAGACAATCTCATACCCGGCGTTGTGCAGCAGCAGACCAACAAAACCTCGACCGATATTTCCAGCCCCGAAGTGGACGGCTTTCAGCTCTGTGCTCATTCGTTGACATCGCCCAAGATCGCAAGTACTGCTTCTGGTGAGTCTGCTGCAAGGAGCGCCGCAACGTCATCATCCTCGCTGAAGACGATGGCAATTTTCGACAGGACGTCCATGTGTCCACCATCTTTGCCAGCGATGCCCACAACAAAGCGCACCTCGTTGCCAGCCCAGTCGATAGGGGTGTCGTATCGCACAAACGACAATGCAGAAGAGTTGATGGTCTCTTTGCCTTCGTTCGTTCCATGTGGAATGGCCAGGAAGTTGCCCATGTACGTGGAAACGGTGGCCTCGCGGTCGTGCATAAAGCCGATGTATTCGGGGGTGACGGCTCCGGTGGCGACAAGGATGCGACCCGCTTCTTCGATCGCCTCCGCGGGGGACGTTGCTGTTCCGTGGAGTTCGATCTGTGAGAGCTCGAGAACGTTGCTCATGGGATTCCTCAATTCTTCCTGGCTGATCTGGGTGTGCCAGCCGCGTTGCATCGGGTGGTGCAACGCGGCCGGCAGGTGGTGCTGAGGTGTTACTTGTTGTGCTGTTCCTTGATGAGTTCAACCACTTCGTCGTACTTCGGGCTGTTCATGAAGTTGTCGACAGACACATGCGCGGAGTTCGGCGACTGCTGGCGAGCACGCTCGGTCAGCTCGCGCTGGGTGATCACGAGGTCAGCTTCTCCGGTCAAGTTGGCAATTGACTGGTTGACAACGGTGACGTCGTCAATTCCGGCCTTCTTGATCTTGTTGCGCATAACGGTCGCGCCCATGGCGCTGGAACCCATTCCCGCGTCGCAAGCGAACACGATGGAGCGAACGGGAGCTTCAGTCAACGTGGTTCCGGCTGCCGGTGCTGTTGCGGCGGCAGTGCCACCGCTCTGGCCGAGGAGCGATCCAACGTTGCTGTCCTTGCCCTTGTTCGAGGCGTTCTGTGCAACTGCTGCTGCGAGCTTGTCTTCGCCAGCGGCTTCTGCAGCGAGGTCAGCCTTACGGCTGCTGCGCAGAATGACTGCGGCGATCAGGAAGGACACTGCGGCGGCACCGATAACGGAAAGCGTCACACCCAAGTAGCTGTCCGATGCGGTCTGTGCGTAGATGGCAAGGATGCTGCCGGGCGATGCGGGTGCGCGAAGACCCGCAGCAAATAGGACGTTGATTGCAACACCGGTCATACCGCCACCGATCGCGGCCAGAACCAGCAGCGGCTTCATCAGAACGTAGGGGAAGTAGATTTCGTGAATTCCACCGAAGAACTGAATGAGGATCGCGCCGGGAGCGCTTGCACGGGACAGTCCGACACCGAAGAAGGTGAAGGCCAGCAGAATTCCAAGGCCGGGGCCGGGGTTCGCCTCAAGCAAGAAGAGGATTGACTTGCCCGTGTCCTCCGACTGGGCGATACCCAGCGGGGTGAGCACACCGTGGTTGATGGCGTTGTTGAGGAAGAGGATCTTGCCCGGTTCGATGAGGATGCTTGCCAAGGGCAGCAGTCCTGCGTTGACGAGCCAGTCAACGCCGGCCTCGAGCGCATTGCTCAAACCGGTGACGACGGGGGCGATTCCGAAGAATGCACCGAGGGCGACAGCAAACGCGAGGATACCGGCGGAGAAGTTGTCCACCAGCATTTCGAAGCCGGCCTTGATCTTTCCAGCCCACAGAGCGTCGACCTTCTTCATCAAGTACGCGGTGAGCGGGCCAACGATCATGGCGCCGAGGAACATCGGAACGGGGCTACCCACGATGACACCCATGGTGGCGATGGTGCCGACAACACCACCTCGCGTTCCATAGATCATACGACCACCGGTGTTGGCGATCAGAAGGGGAAGCAGGTACGTGATCATCGGACCGACCAGACCCACGTAGGGGGTGCCGTCCGCGTTCTCGCCAAATCCGCCAAGAGCTCCGACGGGGGTGAAACCGTCCGCGATAAAGAACGCAGTGATGATGCCCCACGCGATGAAGGCCGCGATGTTGGGCATGATCATTCCGCTCAGGAATGTGCCGAAGCGCTGGACGCCGACCCTGAGGCCTCCGCGCTGTGTTGACGTCGTCGTCATTGTGTTACTCCGATTCAGTGGGTGTGGTTGGGGGTGTGAGTGTGGTGAGGGTGGTTGCTGCGGCGGCGACCGCTGCGCGTGCCTCCACAGCGCTGTTAGCGGACAGGGCAAGCTCCGCAAACGATTTGGCTTGCTCAAGTGTGTACAAGGCAAGTTCGGCGCGCACATCAGCGAGCGCCGCGGGTGACATAGACAGTGATGTTGCGCCGAGGCCAACAAGCACCACTGCCAGGGCGGGGTCTGCGGCAGCTTCTCCGCAGATTCCGACCGGTTTGCCCAGGAGCGCGCCAGCCCGGCCCACTTCGCCAACGAGACGAAGTACGGCAGGATGCCACGGGTCCTGGAATGAGGCAACAGATCCCAGCAGCCGGTCGGCGGCGAGGGTGTATTGCGTCAAGTCATTGGTGCCGATGCTGGCGAAGTCGGTGTCAGGAAGGATCCGATCAGCCAACAACGCTGCGGCTGGAACTTCAACCATGACGCCTGCTGTAGCAAGGCCGAGTTCATGGGCGAGAGCGGTGAAGTAACGTGTTTCCTCAACGGTGGACACCATGGGTGCCATAACCCACAGGTCCGCGTTGGTGGCGGCATCAGCGGCAGCGAGAGCGGTGAGCTGATCTCGCAGGATCGGTTCGTTGGCGCGAAGAGCGCGAAGCCCACGCAGTCCGAGAGCGGGGTTCTCTTCTGGCTCGTCATTGAGGAAGCTGAGCGGTTTGTCCGCACCCGCATCCAGTGCCCGAACGACAACTTTTTTGCCCGCGAAGTCGGTGAGCAACTGGGTGTACTTTTCCTGCTGCTCAGCAACGGTCGGCGCTTTTTCTGAGTCGAGGAACAAAAACTCGGTGCGAAACAGTCCAACACCTTCCGCTCCTTTATCGAGGGCGTCTCGCGAGCCGTCAACGGAGCCGAGGTTGGCAAGAAGCGGCACAGCAGTTCCGTCCGCCAATGTGCCCGGGCCCACCGGACGCTCTCCCTCGGTCGCCCGTGCAGCGAGCGTGGTTTCGACCGCACTGCGCTGTTCGTCAGAGGGCGATACCGTCACCTCGCCAGATGTTGCATCAACGATGACAATGTCACCGTCTTCGAGTGCAAGAGCACCGGTGGCACCGACCACTGCGACGATCGACTTCTCCCGAGCGAGGATCGCGGTGTGAGAGGTCGGCCCTCCGTCCGAGGTAACAAGAGCGAGCACCTTGTCGAGGTCGAGCAGGGCGGTGTCCGCCGGTGCGAGATCCCGAGCTACGAGAACAAAAGGGTAATCCGGGCTGGGCACACCAGGAGCGGAGACGCCCCGCAGGTGAGCAACAACTCGCTGCGACACGTCGTCGAGGTCGGTTGCCCGCTCCCCCATGTATCCGCCCATGCTGGTCAACAGGTCTCGGAACGCCGCGAACGCCTCATAAACGGCCCGTTCCGCCGTTTTTCCCGACTCAATGCGGGTATCAACGTCAGCTCGAAGAGTGGGATCTTCTGCCATAAACGCTTGAGCATCCAGAACGTCCTGAGCAGCACCTCCCGCACGTTGTCCCCGAAGGCGGATGTCGGCAGCCGCGGCTGCCAGCGCACCCGCTGCGCGAACTTTTTCCTCGTCAGGGCTGGACGTGCTTGCCGCATCCGATGGTTCAGGTAGCGGGTCGGGCATTCTGAGGATTGGCCCCATTGCCAGCCCTCTCCCGATTCCGACTCCTTGCAGGTTCATGATGTGCTTCGTTGCCCTATGCGTCGTGGTCAGTCAGGAGGAAGGTGGCTAGTTCATCCAGAACGGAGTCAGCGTTGTCGCCTTCGGCGCTCAGCGTGACCTCATCACCGTGCTCAATACCGAGAGAAATGACTCCAAGGATGCTGGCTGCATTCAGAGTCTTGTCACCCTTGGTCAATTCGACGGGCAGACCGGAACCAGCTACTGCCTGGACAAACAGTGATGCAGGACGGGCGTGCAGCCCATGAGCGGAGGCAATCGTGACGGTACGTTCAGGCATTCGATGTTCCTTTATTCAGCGGGGTGGGTGTGGTTGCTGTGACGGGGATAAGCCCCATAACGAGATCAACTGCGGCGCCGGCCCCTGTTGGGCCGAAAGCTGTTGCGGGAAGGAGCGCTGCAGCTACCTTGTGGTCGGATGCGATGGCGTCGAGTGAATCGAAACTGGATCCCAGGTGCGGGCCTACTAACAGAACGTCAGTTCCGGACAGTTGTGCTTCTACATCGATCTGATTCGTTGCCTGGATGACATAAGACAACCCGCGTGACGCGGCAATGGAGCGCATTCTGCTCGCAAGGAAGGTGCTGGAAGCGCCGGCGCCGCAAACAATCAAAATTGTGGTCATGGATCGCCTCCTTGCGTTCCCTGCGGTACCGCGAATCGTCAAACTGTTATCTCATCATCGTCCTCGCACACTTCGAAGACCAGCAGTTCTCTTTCCGCCCCTGCGGAAAGATACGTGCAGATTGCTCACAGGCACGCTGAACATGGTTAAGTTGCATGAGATGAGCGATAAGTATGAGCGCCTGCTGGACTACCTGTCGCAGACCGACGGTCGGGTCACGGCGTCCGAGCTCGCAGAACAGTTGGGTGTAACCACCCGAAGTGTGCGCAGTTACGTGACCGCCGCAAAAGCTGCTGCCCACCCGCTGCCCATCATTTCGTCGTCCACAACCGGGTACCGCCTCAATCGCGAAGCCTATGCAGCGTTCGCAAGTGGCGCCCGAGGCCGTGACTCCGACCTCGATACTCCGCAGGATCGAGTGCATCACCTCGTCCGACGTCTAACCGAGGCTCCCGATGGACTCGACATTTTTGCCCTCGCGGACAGCCTGTACGTCAGCGAATCGACGATCGAGTCCGATTTACGCAAGGTCAAAGCGCTTGGCGAAGATTCTAATTTGACGCTGATCCGGCGCGGAAGTGTTGTCACCCTTGCCGGCGCCGAGGCAAACCACCGGCAGCTACTCAGTAAATTATTCAAAAGCGAGAGCGCACAAGGCTTCCTGGAATTGGAGAACGTGCAACGCGAGTTTCTCTCCAGCGACTTGGGTCCGTTCAAAACAGATCTGATCGCCATGCTTGATTCGCAGGGGTACTTTGTCAACGAGTACGGGGTCAACAGTGTGCTGCTGCATGTTGCCATTGCTGTTGACCGGGTCAGACGCGACCAGCACCTGGCTAGGCCCGTCGATGACGGCCAGCCAGCGCTCACCGCCGCGCCGGTCGCCACAGCTTTGTCCACAATCATCCGCCAACATTTTGACGTTACGCTCGGCGACACTGATCTGGACTATCTGTCGAAGCTACTCACCACTCGGGTAATTACCCCGGGCCAAAATCAGGCCGTTCAGGACGTCGTCGACAATTATGTGGTGCCCGATGATTTGGAAACGGTGCGCCGCATTGTCACCCTGGTGCGGGAAGAATATCTCGTCGACCTCAACGATGAAGCGTTTATGGTGCGTTTTGCGCTTCACGTCGGCAATCTGGTTGCTCGAGCACAAGACAATTCGTACTCACGCAACCCTCTCGTTCGTTCCATCAAAACGTCGTATCCGATGGTGTACGACGTCGCGGTATTCATCGCCAGCCAGATCCAGCGAGCGAAGTCGATCAGCATCAACGATGACGAAATCTCGTACATTGCCCTGCACCTCGGGTCGCATCTTGAGCGTCAGTCCCGTCGCGAGGAACGCATCACGGTGGCCATCGTGTGCCCGAACTATTACGACATGCACGTCATCCTGCGGGAACGGATCGAGCGGGTGCTGGGCGACGAGCTCTCGGTTGAAATTGTTGTTACCCGCACCGACGTTGACTGGAACGATTTCTCCACCGATCTAGTGCTGACGACTATCGCGGCAAAAGGCTTGGGCGAGAATGTGGTTGTCATCCAACCGTTCCTCACGGACGGTGACGTGGACACCATTCGCCGATCCATCACACGATTACGACGTCACCGCCGTCGGATGCGGATCAAAGACAACCTCCTGCTCTACCTCGACGAAAACCTGTTCCTGCGGAACGTGCAGGCAGAGTCTGAAGTGAAGATGATCCGCACCCTGGGCGACATGATGGTCAGTCGCGGAATCATCGACGAAAGCTATGTCACCGGCGCGATTGAACGCGAACTGATGTCATCTACAGCGTTCACCGACACCATCGCAGTTCCTCACGCAATGGTGATGAGTGCCACACGAACGTCGATCGCCATCGCGGTCAACGAGACGCCCATGCCGTGGGGTGACAACCGCGTGAACGTGATCGCGTTGATTGCTTTCAGCGCGAGTGGACGTCAGTCGTTCCAGACCGTGTTCGACCAGTTCGTTGAGGTGTTCGCCGATAGAGCGGAAGTCACCGAGCTAATTAAACGGTCTACCGATTTCACCGCATTCATCGAGGAACTAGTGCACGTTATCGATAAGTAGTTGTGGGTCAGTCACACACCCACGATGACTTGCACGATGACAATCTTGACGATGATGCCCAAGGTGAACAAAGCCGCGTACCCAGCATCCACCCGTTCGTCAGTTGTGCGAGTGTTCGCGTAGGCCAGGATGGCGGGCTGGCCAACAAACCCGGCCAATCCGCCCGCCGCTCGCGCCGGAGAAACGCCGACGACTCGCGCGAGAACAACAAAAAGTATCGCCGTGACAAGCACCACAATCGCCGCAGTGCTGACAATTTGGGGCCCGAGCAATGAGAACGCTTCGGCTGCAAACGCCTGACCGGACGCCAGCCCGGTAGCGGCCAAGAACAGCAGTAACCCGAGCTGACGGATTGTGAGGTTGGCCGAGTTAGGCAGCCCCCACACCAAAGGCCCCGTGCGCTCAATCCGGCCAAGAATTAGACCCACAACGAGCGGCCCTGCCGCAGCCCCGAGCGCGAATGTACCGCCACCGGGCAGTGGGACGGGGATCAGTCCCAGAAGGAGTCCCAACACCATTCCGAGCCCGAGTGTGAGTGCGTCTACTTCGCTGGCTTTGCGGTCAGAATCACCAAACAGGGCGGATACCGCAGGAATCTGCTTTCTCGGTACGACCACCCGAATGCGGTCCCCAAGTTCAATGGTGATGTCATCGGAAGCGAGCAGGTCAAGGTCGCCACGTCGAATGCGGGTTACCACTCCCCCGAACCGTCCGGGGATGTCGAGTTCACCAACGGTACGCCCAGCCACTCGACGGTCGGAGACGGTGAAGCGGCGAAAGTCGACGGCGCTGCGGTCTTGCGCGAGATGGCGTGTGACCTGATGTCCGAGAAAGTTGGTCGCCTCAGTGACCGCCTCTTTGGGGCCGATGATGACCACGTGGTCGCCGACCTGAAACTCTTCATCCGCCGCGACGACACGAGTTTTTCCCTCCCGTGCGAGATAGGAGAACCGCGTGGTCCCTTCGAGGAAGCCGGGCACAGATTTCATGGGAGTCGCACGGTCAATTTCGATACTGATATCGATGAGCCCCTGCCCGGCAGCTGATTGCGGGTCTTTGTTTGCTCGCCACTGACGAGTGAGCGTGAAGGCAACAATGATGATGGTGATGGTCACGCCAACCGGATAGGACAGCGCGTACCCGACGGCAGGCTCTTGGCTCCCACCAGAAGCGGCTGTGGCAGCAGCCAATGCTGGTGTGCTTGTCAGTGCACCAGCGAAAATTCCGGAACGGAGCTCGGACGAGATACCGAAAATTGCCCCGATCGAGACCACAGCCACTGCGGCGATCGCCAGGATGACAACGGCTCCGCCCAGAAGCGGGAGCTGCCGCCGGAGGTCACGGAAGAATGTTCCACCCGCTGCGAGGCCAACCGTGTAGACGAACAGGGCAAGGCCCAGGGTTTGAACAAGCGCAAGGCCCTCGCCCAGTTGCGGGTCGAGCGCGCCGACGGCCAGACCAACGAATAACGCGCCAGCGGCTCCGAACTTCAGCGGACCGAAAGGAATGGAACCGACGAGTGCTCCGAGCGCAACAACTAGGAGCAGTGTGAGAATCGGTGAAGATGCAAGAAGGTCAATCATCGTGACACAGAGGCGAATCGCGTAGTAAACCTGGTGAGCAGGCAGGTGCTGATTGGGCGACGGTGAGAGATGACCATGTTCACCCTTTCAGCGTACGGGTGCGGGTGATATTGCACTCCTATGTTGCAGAGAATCAGGGCAAACGTAGTGGCCGAGGACCTTCAGCGTTAACAAAAAATGTCCCGGTCTCACACCCACATTTCTGTGAACTGTAAGACCGGGACAACTGTTGCGGGGACAGGATTTGAACCTGCGACCTCTGGGTTATGAGCCCAGCGAGCTACCGAACTGCTCCACCCCGCGGCGTAGTACAAGCCTAACACAGCGAATAGGGCTCCGATCACCAGTACCCCTCCATCGGGGGTGATCGGCGGAAAACCCACGAGTAAGAAACGAACAAAAACGGGTGACCCCACAAATGTGGAGTCACCCGTTTTCGGTTATGCGTAGGTTATTACTCGCTTGCAGCCAACGCGCGCTCGATAGCTTCCTGAAGTCGAGCGTCCGCTTCAGCGGCCGCTACGAGGTTGTTCTCTGCGTACGCAGCCTGGCGCTCGAGGAGTGCTGCCTGAGCATCTGCCAGCGCCTGATCAAGGTCAGTCAACGGGGTGCTGGGATCGGTTGTCGGTTCCGTGGTCGGAGCAGTGGTCGGCTCGTCCGTTGGGTCGGTCGGCTCTTCTACCGGAGCAT
>DASYMY010000316.1:0-6620 GCA_036008825.1 Glaciihabitans sp. | reverse complement strand
TCAACCGGCTGGAGCCCGGCCTATCGCTCTGGGTGAAGCAGGTCATCGACGCTAATGCTCTCGCCCAGGGGGTCGTTCCTGAGTCCGCCCAGTGGCACTAGCGCGCTTATCGGAGCGCCTGCAGGGCAATGTCGATGACGTCACGGCTGGGAACATGCAGGGCTTCTGCGGCGCTCACACCAGCCGAGGCGAGGTAGGCATCAACGAGTCGATTCCCTGCCGCGTAACCAGCACCGACCGGCAGACCCACCGGGGTTCCTCCAAAGTGTGTGGTCGCTTCATCGCCGTGAACCCAGGCGGTGAAGTTCTGCATTCCTGTGACCTCAAGTCCTGAAACTACTTTCTCGAAGATGGCATCGTCCTGCAGACTCGGCACCCCAATCGGGGTGTAGCCGCGCGAGCCGTACAGCTGACGGGCGAAGGCATCCGCCAGTCCTTCTGACACAATCTGTTCACCGACCGCGACGGTTGCGGGGTCCCACACAATTCCACCCGGGGCGTACCGTAAATTGTGGTTCAGTTCGTGCACCGCTGCAGCCTCAAGACGGGTGAGGTTCTCCTCGGTGGGCCACACGGTGAGCGAGATGTATCCCGTTGCACTCCCGTTTCCGCTGAACCCCCGTATTGGGCCCATGAAGTAATTGTTTTCGGCGTCTCCGAGGAGGAGCAGAACGACAATGTTTGGCACAGCAATCCCTGGGGTGGCATGGGACTGAATCTCGACAGCAGCGGTGAGTGCGTGGCCGAAGCGATTCCAGGCGTCGGCGGCTTCTAATCGCGCTAACGCGTCAAGCGTTTCGGCAGTGCGTTCGTCAAGCGCAAATCCGAAACTCATGGTGTGCATCGCCACCAGATCGACCTCGCCCGGAAAGTAGTGGTACATGCCTTCCACGGGCCGGAGTATCTCCCGCAACATCTCTGCGCGATTGGATTCCTTAGCGGTGAGCACCGAGCGCATACCCCGCGCCGTATCAAGAACTGTGACTGTCATGCCGCTCACGGTAAGGGCTGACACTACGTCAGGGTCAAGGACGGAACGACCGTTTCTGCACCTATTGACATTCGATAGATAATTGGCGATCCTCAATACATGACGAAATCCGATTTCCTCGTTTTGGCCCTCAGAGCGTTTCTGGCCGCGCTCCTCGCCTTCACCGTTCTCCTGCAGGTGATGAGCCTTCCCGGGCAGTTCGCCCACAACGCCGCTCAGTCCCCCGACTACGCCTATCTCAGCTGGAGCATGCTGGCGGTAGCCGAACTCGAAGTTCTCTTGCTCCAGGTCGTGATCGTGTGCACCTGGAGGCTGCTCACCATGGTCAAAAAGGATCGGATCTTCAGCGAGTCGTCGCTGCCCTGGGTCGACCGCATTGTGTGGTCGTTCGCTGCGGGATGGATACTCCTGGCTGCGTTCGCAAGTTACCTCACCGGGGTCATCTTTTTCACTCCTCAGCTGAGGGACCCAGGAGTTCCCATTCTGCTGTTTGGCATACTGCTGATCGGTGCCGTATTCGTTCTCCTCGTTGTAGTTCTGCGAGCGCTACTGCGGCAGGCCACCACCCTGCAAACGGACATGGAAGCGGTAATCTGATGCCAATCGTTGTACGGATCGACGTGGAACTGGCCAAACGCAAGATGAGTGTGGGCGAATTCGCAGAGCGCGTGGGCCTCACCCCGGCCAATGTTGCGGTCCTCAAGAATGGACGAGCTAAGGCGGTGCGTTTCAGCACACTTGAGGCAATGTGTCAGACGCTGAACTGTCAGCCCGGTGACCTCCTGGAGTGGGTCGAGGGCTGAGCGCCGCGACACTGAACTCCCACCGCCGAGCCCGAATCACAGTTGACATCACTTTTGGTGCAGTTGGGTAGAACACTCCGTCCCCACCGGCCTGGAGATGCCAATGTCGACGTTGCAGCATTTTCTGTCCCGCAATGACCCGCGGATACCTCGATCACGGGCTCGAACGCGGCGAACGTGGGCTTCTTCGAAAGCAGATCCCTCTCACCGAGCTTCACAACGTGCACAAAATGCGTGCCTTCTGCACAGGGCGTGGCGCGCCATTTTTGCTGATGAAACGATGAGACCGACCAAGACGGATGCCGGTGTGAATGAGGCCACGGTTGCGCTCGACGAGCTGAAAAACCTGGAAGCATTACAGCTTGGGCCGGAGTGAGTAGCGGCGTCGGACCAGCGAGTCTGGCCGCACGCCGAAGTAGCTGAAGGATATGGTGCACCCCCCCGGACTTGAACCGGGAACCCACTGATTAAGAGTCAGTTGCTCTGCCAATTGAGCTAGAGGTGCATGATCCGTGAAGTTCAGGACCGAGAAGAAACACTACCATGAGATTTCAGCGTTAGACGACACTAAGGAACACCATGACAGGCGCACGACTCGAAGCCGGAACCGAAGCACCCGATTTTACGCTGAACGATCAGGACGGGGCATCCGTCTCTCTCAAAGATTTTTCCGGTAAAAAAGTTGTTGTCTACTTCTACCCAGCCGCCTCCACTCCCGGCTGCACAACCCAGGCCTGCGACTTCCGCGACAACATCAATTCGCTGGCATCCGCCGGTTATCAGGTGTTAGGAGTTTCGAAGGATGATCTTGGTGCGCTCAAGAAGTTTCAGAGCGAGCAGGGTCTGAACTTTCCGCTGCTGAGTGACCCTGACCTCGCCGTACACAACGCCTACGGAGCATACGGGGAGAAGAACCTGTATGGAAAAGTTGTGACCGGTGTACTGCGGTCCACTTTTGTGGTGGACGAAACCGGCAACATCACCCTCCCGCTCTACAACGTGAAGGCAACCGGCCATGTCGCCAGCCTCCGCAAGAAGCTCGGAATCGACTCCTAAGCGGCAGCATGTGACGTAAGCGTCCCGGGGGTGGATTAGCTCTCGGGACGCGTCGTCGCGGCCAGAACCGGCTTCGTGAAGAGCAACACCAGCACGGCGAGGGATGGGATCAGCAGCATCCATCCAATGTCGGGTCGAGGAAAAATACCCTGGAAGCTGCCGACCGCTACTGCTATCTGAAGAATTTGCCACACAACGGCGGCGCCCCGGATCCAGGGCTGCCCTTTGAGCGTGTGAATGGCGATGGCCGCGACCCACACGGTGGCGATCGCGGCGCACACCGTCAGAGCAATTGCGCTGGCCATCGAAGCGGGTGTGTCAACCAAAATCTCGATGATGAGATACACGGTTGCGGCCCCCACAAGAGCGCATTCGGCGAACAGAATCCCCGCAAGCGCGTAGATAAATGGTGAAGTCTTTTCATCGCTCACAGCGTTATCCCATACAAAACTATTGATTTGAATTACTCAATATGAGAGCCTATGTGAGGTTGATTTCTGGTCCACGGTGCTGTGGGCGAGTCCCGAACTCTTTTCCCTTCCGAATCTCAGGTCGTTGACCTATGCACCGAATGCATCATTTAAAAGGAGCACCACTATGGATTGGCGCGATAAAGCTGCCTGTCTCACCGCAGACCCCGAGCTCTTCTTTCCGGTAGGCAATACCGGTCCGGCTGTTGATCAGATCGACAAAGCCAAAGCAGTCTGTGCTCGCTGTTCCGTAACTGAGATGTGCCTACAGTACGCCCTCGAAACCAGCCAGGACTCTGGCGTTTGGGGTGGCCTCAGCGAAGACGAGCGCCGCGCACTCAAACGTCGTGCCGCGCGGGCTCGCCGAGCGTCCTAACGCACTCACCCTCATCAAACCCGACGAGAGGCTCTCTCGTCGGGTTTGTTGTGTTCCGGGCACTGTGCTGAACATGTCTTAGGGTTTGTTCAGCCAGGTCATGGGCACCTCGATGGTGACCTCAGTTCCGCTACCCATCAGGGTGTGCCAGTCGATCGTTCCGCCCAACTCACCTTGGATGAGGGTGCGTACGATCTGGGTACCCAGCCCTGCGCCGACCTTGCCTTCGGGCAAGCCAACGCCGTTGTCGCGAACCTTCACGCTGAGGTAGTCGTCGGTGCGGCGGGCAATGATCTCGACCTCGCCGTTGCGTCCGGCCAACCCATGCTCGACCGCGTTGGTAACCAGTTCGGTCAACGCCAACGCTAATGGGGTGGCGTATTCGCTGGGCAGAATGCCGAAACTCCCGCTGGATTTAGGGTGCACGGTGGTGTTGTGACTCGACGCCACCTCAGCGATCAGCAACAGCACTCGGTCGAAGACGGCATCAAAGTCGACCTGCTGGCTGAGCCCCTCACTGAGGGTGTCGTGCACAACGGCAATTGCCGCCACCCGGCGCATGGCCTGCTGCAGCGCTTCCTTGGCGACGTCGTTGTGGGTACGTCTGGCCTGAATTCGCAGGAGGGATGCCACTGTCTGCAAGTTGTTTTTCACCCGGTGGTGAATCTCGCGGATGGTCGCGTCTTTGGTGATGAGTTCGCGTTCTTGGTGGCGCACCTCGGTGACGTCGCGGCACAACACGATGGCGCCAACTCGGGCACCACGGTTGCGGATCGGAATGGCGCGCAGTGACACAGTCACCCCGCGGGCTTCAATATCCGTGCGCCAGGGGGCACGGCCGGTAACAACGAGCGGCAACGATTCATCGACCGTCAGCTGTTTCGGAGTCAACAGTCCTGTCGTTACTTCAGCGAGTGATTCGCCTTCCAACTCGCCGGCGAATCCCATTCGGTTGAATGCGGATAGTCCGTTGGGGCTGGCGAAGGTGACAATTCCGTCGACATCGAGGCGGATCAAACCGTCGGAGGCACGAGGTGCTCCACGGCGGGGCCCCGTGGGCGCGCCCAAGTCAGGAAAGTCGCCGGTGGCGATCATGCCAAACAAGTCGTTGGCGCAGTCGTTGAAGGTGAGCTCTTGGCGGCTGGGGTTGCGCGCCTCGCTCAGGTTGGTGTGCCGGGTAATAACGGCGATAGGGAAATCAGTGGTCTGGCTACCGCTGGGAGTCAGTCGACGCAGAACGGGAACGGCACGCACCCGGGTGGGGGTCTCTTCGTACCAGTCGGGCGCAGAGGAATCGACGATCTTCGACGTCTCAAACGCCTCAGTGACCTGGTTTTTCCACTCAGGCTTGATGACCTGGCCAACGAAGTCGCGATAGAACAACGTTGCGGAGCTGGACGGCCGAGCGTGGGCAACGGCAACAAAGCTGTCGTCCTTGGTCGGCACCCACAGCACAATGTCCGCGAAAGCAAGATCGGCGAGCAGCTGCCAGTCGCCGACGAGGAGATGCAACCATTCCACATCGGCCTCGCTGGAACGCCCCTGGGGCAGGACAAGGTCACTAAGCGTCGACACGGTCCTAGGCTAACCGGTTCTAGCTGTGCGTCTGCGCGCACCCTTTCTACCCCACCACGGCGGATGCCTCACCTCCCGGGTAGCGGCAGGCAAAATGTTGCTGGTGACGAACTGACGAATGGCGGTTCGAGCGGAGGATCGCGGTGCTGCATCGGCCAGGGTCTTACCCGTCAACACGGCGGTGTCGAGCGCGTCAATATCGAAAGGGATCATTGCCGTGGCGTCGATCCCGCCGAATCGATAGAGGGTTTGCGCGGCTTGCGCTGCGGCGTTAGATCCGCTTGCACTGGAGCGAATTTTGTTCATCACCACCAGCACTTTTTGCTGTGCGATCCTTTCCATCAGATCGACGTGTGCGCGCAGAAACCGCGAGAGTCCCACCGGGTCGGCCGCTCCAACGGCGACAACAATGTCGGCTTCGCGAAGCGCTGCCAAGCTGGCCGCATTGCGGTGTGGAGCGAATACGTCGCTGGCGATACTCTCGTCATCCTCCAGACTGAATCCAGTATCAAGAACGGTGTACTCCGCCCACCGCCGGCACGCCTCAATGGTTCCGGTGACACGTCCCTCCGAAAGCTCGGGCCATCGGCTCGGGCGTCCGATCCCGGTGAGCACCCAAAAGTGTCCGCTGCGGCTGGGGTATTGCTGACCAATTCGCTCCAGTTCTGCGATGGTGAGCGACTCGGCGCCCGCGAGCCGACAGGCAGCCGCGAAGCCGGGAGCTTCATCCAGCATCCCTAATGCCGGCGCGATGGATCCGCTGTAAGTATCTATGTCCCCCAGGACAACACTGTGGCCGGCGAGCGCGATTTCGGCTGCGATGTTGATGGCCAGGGTTGTGCGTCCCGGCGCTCCGGCCGGACCCCACACCGCGATTACGGTGCCATGGGCTGCGGGCGCCACTGTCTCGACTAACACCGGATTCAACGCGGCGAGGGATGATTCCATCTGCGCCCAGGGGGCATCGAGAGGAGCCATCTCAAATAGACCGATAGAGACCGCGTGGCGGCGGTCTTCCTCGCTGCTGATCAGTGCCAAGACACCCGCCCCTGCGCCATCACATACCGCGAGCAGGCTTTCTGTGAGATGCCTACTGGTGGCGGCAACAATCACCACGGTGGGCTGCAGTATGTCAATTTTTGACGCCAGTTCCTGGGCACTTGAGCAGCGTGCGGCAATAGTGTGCCCGTGGCGGAGTGCTTCTGGAATGAGTCGGTCTTCGACATCGAGCGGGACGGAGAACGCGATTGTTGCCACCTCAGCCGCCTACTGGCAGATCGGCGGGGACCGCGGATAACACGGACCCGTTCGCGACCCCTTCCAACACCTGCGCGACGCTGGTCCGAGGC
>DASYMY010000315.1:0-4060 GCA_036008825.1 Glaciihabitans sp. | reverse complement strand
CTTTTTGTTCACAACCCCGGTAACATCATGGCCCGGTCGGTCAAGCGACGTCGGAGGAGCGGCCGCGTAGGATCCGCCACCGACGGGCACTGCTGTCGAGTCGTCTGGAGCGATGGCTGCAGCTACAGCGCTGTCAGCTATAGGCATGGCAGAGGTAAGGGCCACGGCGGCCGTGGCCATCGCTACGACCAAGGCGGTCGCGCGCACGCGGGGCCTCGTGGTGAGTCGGATCATGATTATTCCCTGAGACGTGAGGGGTGGAGAGGCGCCCGACGGCGCGGTGAAATACCCTGACATTGTGTCAGTTAGCGCGGACCTGTTTTGGCTTGGACGCAGAATGTCGCCGCCCGCATCCGTAAATTTGCCAGAAGTTGGTTCAGTCGTCGTGTTCGCGACCTTGGGTGAAACGTCCCCGACGAATCGAGCAACTATCGCTGGCTATGTTCCTCATCTCACCAAGCAGTTGACAGGCTCACGCAAGTGAAAAATGACCGTCGGTCGACGTCCCTTTCGCACCTCGCACACGCGCGGGACCGGTGAGGGCCCCTATTGCGGCGGCACTTATAGCGGTGTCTTAGACGATTTCGCCGGTTTGGCCATTGTCATCGGAAACTTCCACGGATACGTTTTGGCGCCAACTACGGCAAGCGCTTCAGAGCAGCTGCCGGTCCGCAGACAGTCAACGACCACCTTTTCTCGCTGCCGCCAATCACCGATTTGCCGGCGTGGCAAATGGGCTCCATGCAGGCAAGCTGTCAGCACCGGTTGAAACCACCCCGTCGCTGCTGGCTCGCTCATAGGCCGTCGCTGACACCAGCATGGCACGGCGGTATGTGCCGTCAATGCAGGCGCAGCCTTAGTTCCTAGAGCTGAACTGCGGGGCAGGAATCGTCGATGACGCGAAGTGCAGCCTTGACGGCCTCACGAAAGCCGCCTTTCTCGAATAGCGGTTATCGGGGTGTCGTACTCCGGCCAAGGATTGGCACTAATGAATAGTGCTGGCACGACACGCTTATCTTGGGCCTCAACCAAGGTAGACCACCGCTCGAGGGCAAACTGCCGCTGCCGCATCGCCTAGTTCTTCATCGCTGGACCATCCGCTTTCACCCACGTGAAAGAAGGTTTGGAGCGCAACTAATTGCACTGAAATCAACACCTCCCGCAACCGCGGACCCAATATGACGTGCACTCACCCCACACGAAACCGCAAACCGCCTAGGGCTCACCACCAAGGAACTGTTACAGCTCGACGTGTCGGTGGTGGTCTGATGTTTGCGGCCCTTACGCCCCCGGTGTTCGCTATCCAACGACCGGAGTCAAGGAATGGGTACCCTCGCCGGAACCGTGATTGTTTCAGCCTCGAAATCTCAGCTCCGCTTTGATGCCGTTGCATCGTTCGCCAGAGCGCGGCGCACACTCGACACCCCGACCTGTAGCGCTGCGGCTATGGTCTCCCACGTCGCCTTCTCCGCACGCATAGCCCGAGCAAGTTTGATCCGCTCCGGCGTCATCACCGTAGGCCGGCCACCGTGCCGACCGCGCGCCTTCGCCGCAGCGAGCCCTGCACGCGTGCGATCCGAAATCATCCGGCCATTCATCTGAGCGAACGCGGCACAGATATGAGTGAACAACTCACCGCCTGCGGTGGTGGTATCGAACGGTTCCGTAAGCGACTTGAACTCGACTCCCCGCTCCCCCAGCTCAGTCACGATCGTCACAACGTCGGTCATCGATCGGCCCAGCCGATCGGTGCTGTAGACCAGCAACGTGTCACCGCTGCGGAGAAACTTAAGGCAGTCGGTAAGGCCCGGCCGGTCCGCGTTCTTCCCCGTCAATTTGTCCGAGTATGTGTACTCCGCGCCGGCCGCTTTTAGTGCGTCTAGCTGCGAGCTGAGATTCTGGTCCTGCGTCGAAACGCGGGTGTAGCCAACGATGGTCACAGGCCCTCCTGGTGTGCTGCATTAACGGCGCGGATCCGGCAGGCGTAACCGCTCATCGTCCGTACCCGCGATCGGTGTTGAATCCCTGTGCTGGTGGTTGATAGCCGTGAGCTTCGGGTGCTTTCCCATGAGCTGGGCTACCTATCTCAGTCGCGCTCGTGGGGTAGCTGCGATTTTTCAGATCCACGATCCTCTGCAGCTCCGGTGACAATGGCGCGGACGCTGCGGGCGTGCTCTGGGTCGGCTCAATGGCCTTAGTGAGAACCGCGGCCAAACGGGTGTTGCTGCCCGTGTCCTGGCTATGGAAACGCGCCTGCACAAACTTCGTCGCGCAGCAGCGAACCCTTCTTGAATGCCTCGGTGTCTATCCGGTAGCCGGCCTGCTCTGCCAGCTGGGAGAAGAACACGAACTGTGTTCGGGTGTTCCCCTTGCGAAAGCTATGGATAACGTTCAGCTCTCCCCAGCTCGCGGCCAGCTCATCGACAAAAGCGCCCTTGTCCAAACCGCGCAATATGTCCTTGCTCGCGAGTTTGCCGTACTCCGCATGGGCCGCCTCAGTCAGCGCCGGCCCTCCCGGATAGTACGCGTGACCCTCCTTCGACATAAAGCCGTCCGGGCCCACTCTCTCCGTTCCGGCCCACTCGTACACGTCCTGGAAGATGTGGCGGTGGATCGCTTTCATGTGGTCGTAGTCGAACGTCGCCGGCACGGGAGCGGCGGCCAATTCGACGAGGCGAACTTGCGCTGCAAGCTCTTCCTTGGCGCTCAACCGCGCGGCGTCGGTCTCGTTGAATTTGTACTTTAAGACAGTGGTGCCCGGGATGAAGTAGTCATCCCAGGCACGAATCTTTGTGGCCACGGTTACCGGGCGTCGATGTGTGCAACGCCTCGAGCAATTGCCTCTTCGGCCGTAAGAGTGCCAGCCGCGACCTGGCGGCTCAGCTCGCGCAGCGCGGGATCCTCGACCCCGTGGCCAGCAGCTCCGAGAGCGGCGTCCGCAAAGCTCATACGGCGCTCGATTTCGGCCTCGCTGACAGCGGGTGCGATACGTGCATGCGTGACGGTCATAACTGCTCCAATCGGATTACCTCGGACTACCATTTCTGGTCAAAAACCTCTATGCGTGTGTTTCGGTAGATTTGATTTCGGTAACGACCCCGGGGCAGATGTCGTCCCGCGGAGGATCAAGGGTCGGCGTTCGTGGTGTCGACCTATCCGTAAACGATCGATTCCGGATGCACGTCGCTCGTTAGAGGATTCCGACAGCTTTATACCAACCGCGAACTCAGCGATATATATGTTGCCGTTAGGGCAGCCCTGCGGGCCATTAAATTGGGCGGGGTAAACGGGCATCCCGGCAATGGCGCGGCGGTGGCTCACCGATATCGACGACAGCGCCAGTTAGCGGACCGACTTACGGGCACACTCACAAAAGCCCGATTGACCACAACTGACAGCACACGTCTTGGTCGCAGGTACCAGGAGGGGGCCCGCATCGCTCGGTTCAGACAAGGCGCACGATAGTGTCCGCCTATGGCTGCCGCACCCCAAAAAGTTCTGGACCAAACCCACCGCAAGCTTGCGTAGTTCTTGCGGCGATCAAATCCTGGGTTGGGCAAGCCCATCGTTGATCTGAGAGATAAAAGCGGAAGCGTTCCGATGCTCGAACTCACCTGGGAACGAGTCGATGGCGACACATGACGAATTACCGGGATCGAAGATAGGCAGCTCGACAAACGCATGGTGGACTCGACAATCGTCGAGTGCAGAGTGTTTTTCACAGCCGGGGAGGACTGCTATCTGCCCGGCGTGGTTTCAGCACTCCAAAGCGTTCTCACCCCCGAACAGGCAAGAGCTCGGCGCCCTCTCAAGGATGATGTCGCGCAAGTTGTAACGGGGTCTCGTATCGGAGCGGCAGGCCCTATTTGTCATTCCGGGCGGCTTGAGATGGATAACGGCCTGGGACCTGGCATCCTCCTTGACAGTGATCTCATGGCCATGGATTACATCTACGGAATCGCATTACACGAGAATGATGATCGACTGGCACGTCTGCCCAACGTAGATATCGAATCCGCGTTGCAGGCCGTCGTCTACCACTTCAATGATCTCTTGCACA
>DASYMY010000314.1:0-2127 GCA_036008825.1 Glaciihabitans sp. | reverse complement strand
GTCACGGCCATCGCAGGGCCGTGACTCGACACTTTGGCGGAGAATCCTCCGCGACCTTATGCCGCTACTACACCCCGCCTCACAGGCACACCATTTGGCGCACCGCCGCCCATACTCCGAGTAAAGCCCGGACGAACCCACGATCGGCCTCGACGTCGTCAGCAAGGCGACCGTACGCGGCTTCCTGACCCACCTCAACGCCGAACAAGGCACCACGATCCTGCTCACCACCCACCTGGGCGACATCGAACACCTCTGCCGCCGCGCCATGGCTCATCGACCAGGGGCGGCCGGCGTACGACGGATCGCTCGGCGGGTTCCGGGCGACCGTCGACGCCGACCGGATCCTCATCGTCAACCTCGCGCAGCCCGTCGCGCTCATCGAGATAGACGTCGAGGGCATCCCACTCCGCGGCCCGGCATTGAGGACGTCGTGACCCGTCTGTACCGCACGGGCGTCCGGGCCACTCCGTGATTGGACCGCGACCATCTCTGCTCGTGAACGGGCCCGCCTCGCGCCAGGCCACTCACCGCCAAAACATGACCAGGACGCCAATAACAGTGACGATTCCGCCGTATACGGCGCTTGGTACTCATTGGGATTAGACACACTGGGCGGTCGGTCGACTGCCAACCGGGAATCCACGTGCCGCCTAGCGGAGATCGGCTCACGCGGGTAAGCAACGCACCGCCACACGCACCAAAGCACACAATGCACGCAGGCCTGTTTATGTCCATGCAACAAAGGGGGGTGGCCACGAAAAGGCGTTGCAAAAGTTGGTCAAGAATCGGAGATAGACAATGCCTGTTGCGAAGCAGTAGTCTCCGCAATGTTTCTCTGTCTGTCGTCGGCGACGCCCGTTAGGGCACTTCGTCACCGACAAGGGGATTGTCCATTTCGGTTCGGGGGGAGCCTAATGGGTTCATATGCTAGAACAGCCAGTGGCATAGCCGCCGCCATGCTTGCAGGAGCGATACTGACGGCGACGAACGCGCAGTCGGCGGCAGCCGCGCGACGCGTCGTCATCCCGGTACCATGCGACTCGACGATGCTGCCCACGGCCGTCACACAGGCAAACGGGTTCGGCACCGCCACAATCCGGCTCGCCCGGAACTGCACCTACATCACCAACGCCACACTGACGTTCAACGGCGCGAACATCACGATCCTGGGAGGGCCATCCACGGCGATCAAGGCCAACCCAGCCGCACCGCCCGGCCCCATCCTGCAGGTTAACGGCACCGCCGGACTCCGCGTGCAGGGGATCTTCATCCTCGGCGGAAATATTGTGGGCGACGGCGGGGCCATCAGGAACGACGGAGCCCTGGTGCTTAACTACACCACCCTCACTGGCAACGCAGCAGTCGGGAGTGGCGGCGCCCTGGCCAACAATACCGCCGGCTCTCGCGCGCTGATCGCCCACAGCATCATCAAAGCGAACACTGCTACCGGCAACGGCGGTGGCCTCATCAACAAGGGAATGCTGACGCTGTTCGAAAGCCTTGTCTCCGGCAACAACGTCACCGACGCCAACGGCAGAGGTGGCGGCGTATTCACTGAAAACGGCGGCAGGACACGGATCATCCAAAGTACCATCGACAAAAACACCGCAAACCAAGGGGGCGGAGTCGATAATGCCGCCACCAATGCTACGACTTCGTTCTACCGGACTCTTGTCCAACAGAACAAAGCCCGCCTCACCAGCGCCACCAGTGGCGGCGGGATCTTCAATGAAAACGCAACCCCTGGCAGCGTCACTCTCAGGCGCACAATTGTCCGCAGGAACACTCCGAACAACTGCACTCCGACCATTCCAGGCTGCCTAGGCTAACCTCACAATCTTGTCCAGCTGTTAACTCACGGTCATCGAACGGCCACGGCTCCACGGGGTGGCGGGGAAGTATTCCCCGCCACCTTAGACCGCTATTGGCACCTCGCCTCACCGCGCGGGCACACCATTGGACGTCTCTGCCGCCGCGTCATGCTCATCGACTACGGCCGACTCGCCTACGACGGATCGCTACAACAGTTGCGGGCCACCGTCGACGCCGACCGAATCCTCATCGTCGACCTCGCACAAGCGACCGCACCCATCGAGGTGGACGGAGCCTGCGTCATACGCACGG
>DASYMY010000313.1:0-1892 GCA_036008825.1 Glaciihabitans sp. | reverse complement strand
GATGATGAAATGAAAAGTGGTGCTGGGTGATATGAAACCGGCATTTACAACCAGCAGATGCTCTCCAATGCTAGTGGGCCTGGGAGAGAGTGCCCATACAGCGCCGGAGGCACCATGGTGGTTCGGTCCCTGCTGCAGTATCGCTTCAAGTCTTTCGCTCTGCTCATCTGTTGCGCACTGACTTGGCCATACTCGACTAGTGCGCAGCTCGCAGTCGCAGGACAGACGAGCGGCCCCAAAGTGACTGTCGTAGATCTGTCCAATCCGGCTGCACCCGTCCTTCGCGGGTCCGTCCTGACGATTCTCACTGGCATTTCGTCGATCGCAATCGATCCGACGGGAAGTCGCGCTGTTGCGGGCGAGCTGAATGGGTGTCGCATCGCCATCATCAGCATCACGAATCCGGACGTACCGGTGCAGACAGGTAGCATCTGCACGACTTTCGCCGGAGTGTCCTCGGTCGCAGTGAGCGGCACGCGCGTGGTCGTCGGACAGGCGCTTGGACCCGGTATCGAGCTGTACGACATCTCGGGCGCGACACCAGTGATAATCGGCGCGAAGGTGAATACAGTGCTGACGGGGGTTGTCTCCGTCGCGGCGAGCGGGACGTGCGCGATTGCCGGCGAGTACCAAGGCAACAGGGTCGTCGGAATCAACATTGGCGGAGCTGCTCCGACCGTCGCCGGGGCCGCCGTCAATCTGGGCTTTCTCGGTATCTCCTCAGTCGGACTCTCAGGTACGCGTGGCATCGCCGGTCAACAAAACGGGCCCAGCGTTCAAGGCGTAACCACCTCGGCGTGCGCAGTAACCCTTGGCACTCAGCTCATTGTGCCGAACATGGCTGGCATCGCCGCCGTTTCGGTCAGCGGGACGCGGGCATTGGTGGGAGAGTATCAGGGGCCGGACGTCGCGGTCATCAACATAGCAGGCGCGCCCGCCCTTGTTGGAGCTACGATGAACAGCGCCTTCTCCGGAGTGTCGTCGGTCGCGGCGAACGGCGGCCTCGGGATCGTGGGCCAGCAGTTCGGCCCCGGAGTGCGCGCAATCACCGGTGTAAATGCGGCGGCCCCGGCATTGGGAGGCTCCGTACTGACGACGATGGCGGGAATCTCGAGTGTCGCCTTCACTTCGTTCTCCCCGCCGAGAATCGTGTTGCCCAGCACCACCATGGCGTTTGGGAACGTGCTGATAGGTGCGTCCAAGGTGCTTGCGCTAACCATCCAGAATACGGGCGGCTCCGCGTTGAACCTGTCTTCGATCGCCAGCTCCAGCAGTCGATTCACCGTTCCCGCAACGACCTTCTCGGTGGCGGCGAATTCGACGGGAACGCTGATGGTGACTTGTTCACCCACTGTCGCTGGTCCGCTTTCCGCGAATCTCACGGCGAACACGAACGATCCGCTCACGACGTCTATTACAGTTTCGCTCACATGTACTGGGACGCAGCCGCCACCAATGGTCGTCGTCCCCGCGACGCTGCCGTTCAACGTTGTGCGGGTGGGCACGCCCAAATCGCTGGGGCTTAGCGTCCAGAATGCGGGCGGGCAGCCGCTGCAGCTCACCAACATTGCCAGCTCGATTGCGCAGT
Source organism: Glaciihabitans sp. (assembly GCA_036008825.1). GTDB lineage: Bacteria > Actinomycetota > Actinomycetes > Actinomycetales > Microbacteriaceae > Glaciihabitans. The sequence goes on along the minus strand of DASYMY010000313.1, from coordinate 304 downwards.
TCGCACCGGGAGTGACGAGCCTGACGGTGAACGGGGGCCTGACAGGGAACGTGCAGATAACGTTCACTCCCGACGCTGAAACCGGCTTCAACGGCTCGTTGACCGCAAACACCAACGATCCGATGAAGCCGACCATCTCGGTCGCGCTCACCGGGACCGGCGGCCTGCCACACATCCAGGCCCCGACGTCGCTTGCGGTGGGTACCGCGGCCGTCGGGTGTCAACCCGCCGTGCAGACGCTCACCGTTTCCAACACCGGCGCGGCGCAGCTCAACGTGTCCGCCATCAACCTTTCATCCACGGT
>DASYMY010000312.1:0-7238 GCA_036008825.1 Glaciihabitans sp. | reverse complement strand
GGCGCACCTCGTCGAGCCTGACTCGCTCTGTGTGGTCTTCTGCCAGCAGCAAAACGTATCGTGCTCCCAGGCGGGCCACCCGCACATCCAGATGGATCTGGGCGTCACCAAACGGTCCCCTGTTGATGGTGAGCTGGTGGTCAAGGGTTTCGCCGTAGCGACGCACCCGGTCGACGAGCTCAATTAGTTCAGGGTGAACAAGAGCGTTTTTCGCCACAAGCCCGAACGCGATGGCACCAGGGGAGGCTTTGAGGACCGTGTTGGACGGATCGAGAACGACACCGGCGGACTCGAGAACATCAATGACTTGCTCAACTCCGTCGGGTACAACGGAGGTCACCACGTCAATCGCCCGCTGCCCTCTACGGGCGGCGAGCACAACGATCATCACGATGCCCGCGCCGACTACAACCCCGAAGGCCAGCGACAAGGGCACCAGCAGTGCGGAGTCCATAGCGACTAGATTAGTTACAACTTCTTATAAGGCCTGACGGTCCCGTTGATAAGGCCAAACACGTAGGGCACTGTTCAGAGCAAGTCCACCCGCCGTTAACCTGGTCCGGGCAGTGTGGCTTCAACTATGCGGGATGGTTTAGGCCCGCGGCGAAAGGGAAATTAGAACAATGCGCGAAGTATTCCAACAGGAACTCCTCGAGGTGCAGGAGCGCCTTGTCGAGATTGCCACCCTCGTCGCCGCTTCCATCGACAATGCGACCCGCGCGTTTAATGAGGCCAACGTGTCTCTTGCCGAGATTGTGATCGCTGACGATCAGAAGATCGACACCGCCGCCCAGGAGCTCGACGAGCTAGCCATCAACATCCTCGCCCGCCAGCAGCCTGTTGCCCGCGACCTGCGCATCGTGGTGAGCGCCCTGCGCATCTCTGCATCGCTGGAGCGCATGGGCGACATGGCCGAGCACATCGCTCAGCTGGCCCGTTACCGGTTCCCTGACAAGGTGGTTCCGAAGAGCCTGCGTGGCACCTTCGCCGAGCTTGGCGCGCTTGACGTGGCCATCGCCCGCAAACTCGTTGACCTGCTGCGCACCGAAGATGTTCGCCTGGCCGAAGAGATCCGCAACGACGACGACCGTATCGACGCCCTTCACCTCAGCGTGTTCGACAAGGTTCTCGGTGAAAGCTGGAAGGGTGCCGCCGTCGACACGGTTGACGCGACACTGGCCTCCCGCTACCACGAGCGTTTCGCTGACCACGCCGTCTCCATCGCCAAGAAGGTTCAGTACCTCGGAACCGGCGACTGGATCCCGGCCGGCACCTAAATCGTCGGCAGGGTCATAATCTCTGCACCATCGGCCGTGATGGCGATGGTGTGCTCACTGTGAGCGGTGCGGCATCCGGTCGCGCTGCGCAGTGTCCACCCATCAGGATCGGTGACCAGTTTCGCGGTGTCGATCATTACCCAGGGTTCAAGCGCAAGCATCAGCCCTGGGCGTAGCTTGTAGCCGCGCCCAGCACGCCCGTCGTTTGCCACGTGCGGGTCCTGGTGCATGGTGGATCCGATACCGTGACCACCAAAGTCCATATTGATCGGGTAACCGGCCTCCCTGAGAACGGCACCGATGGCGGCGGACAGATCACCAATGCGCGCTCCTGGACCCGCAGCGGCAATGCCTGCGGCCAGCGCCGCCTCGGTCGCCTCAATCATGGTGACGCTTTCGGTGGGTTTGGTGTCACCCACCAGAAAACTAATGGCGGAATCGGCGGCGATCCCGTTCAGGGAGACCGCAAGGTCGAGGGTGAGTAGGTCACCGTCGGCCAGCGTGTAGTTGTGGGGCAAGCCATGTAGTACGGCGTCGTTCACCGACGTGCAGATGTAGTGACCGAACGGTCCGCGCCCAAAGGAGGGCGCGTAGTCGACATAGCAGGACTGGGCGCCTGCCTCCAGGATCATGGCTTTGGCCCAGCGGTCGATGTCGAGCAGGTTTGTGCCAACGGTACTGCGACGTTTGATGCCGTGCAGGATGTTGGCAACCAAGGCGCCTGACTCCCGCGCGCGGATCAGTTCATCGGGGGCCAAAATTTCAATCATGGAGTGCCTTTCGTGTGCGACCAATAACTATACCGGTCTTAGTATCCCGGTACTAGTATTGGCACATGGTCAGGTTGCCGCTCTCCCCCGCCGAGCTTGAACGCGGCCAGCGACTTGGTGCCCTACTGCGCCGCGCCAGGGGTGAGCGCTCCATGCTGCAAACGGCACTGGACGCAGGGCTCTCCCCCGAAACTCTCCGCAAGATCGAAACCGGCCGTATCGCAACCCCCGCCTTTTCGACCATCGCCGCGATTGCCGCCGTGGTGGGGGTATCTCTCGACACGGTCTGGGCCCAGATCAGCGAGCCGGATGCCGCGCTTCAGGCATCCGCTTCTGAAGACAACCGGAACAACAGCCACGACCGCATAGCGTCGTAAAACTTGTGTTTGCAACAGAAAAAGCCGGCGCCACCGAAGTGGGCCGGCTTTCGCTGTGAGGGATGCTACTTCTTTTTGCCCTGTGCTGCGACGGCGGCGGCGCCAGCTGCGGCGGCCTCCGGGTCGAGGTAGTAGGCAGGCTTGATGGGAACGAAGTTCTCGTCGAGTTCGTATACAAGCGGGATTCCGGTGGGGATGTTCAGCTCGGAGATCTCGTCGTCGCTGATGTTGTCGAGGTGCTTCACCAGCGCGCGCAGCGAGTTGCCGTGGGCGGTGACCAGAACGGTTTTGCCCGCTTTGAGGTCAACCGTAATGTCGGACTCCCAGTAGGGCAGCATGCGGTCGATAACCAGCTTGAGCGACTCGGTGCGGGGCAAGTCATCGCCGAGGTCCTTGTAACGCTCGTCGTTGGCCTGGCTGTACTCGGCGTCGTCGTCCAAGGGGGGCGGCGGCACGTCGAAGCTGCGACGCCAGGTCATGAACTTCTCTTCACCGAACTCGGCAAGGGTCTGCGCCTTGTCCTTGCCCTGCAGAGCGCCGTAGTGGCGCTCGTTGAGACGCCAGGAGCGCTTGACCGGGATCCACGCGCGGTCGGAAACGTCGAGGGCGATGTTGGCGGTCTGAATCGCGCGCGTCAGAACACTCGTGTAGAGGATTTCTGGCTTGAGGCCGGACTCGGCGAGAAGCTCGCCGGCGCGAGTTGCCTCGGTGACACCCTGGTCACTGAGACGAACATCCACCCAGCCGGTGAAGAGGTTCTTCTGGTTCCAGTCTGAATTGCCGTGGCGCAGCAGAATAAGCGTGTAAGTCATGCTCACAGTTTACGGGCTGCGCCCGCCTGAGAGCTTGGGATCAAAGTCCCATCAACAACCGTCGATAATTGAGTCATGGTTGAGGGGCGCGTCACACGGGGAACAACAGGCACGAACCGCCTGCGCCGAGTGGACCGATGGATCGCTCAGCTTCCGGCACTGCGTCACAGCACCGATCCGCTGGTGGTTGACCTTGGCTACGGTGCCAGCGCCACCACTCCCCTCGAGTTGCATTCCCGGCTCAGCAAGGCTCGCGCGGGTGTTGAAGTTATCGGCATCGAGATCGAGCCGGAACGGGTTCGGGTAGCAAATCTCTCAGCGAAGCCCGGGGTCAGTTTTGTGATGGGCGGATTTGAGGTGCCCCTGCCTGCGGGTCGCCGGGCTACTGTTATCCGCGCGTTCAACGTTCTTCGGCAATATAACGAAGAGGAAGTTCCGGCCGCTTGGGAGCGAATGGTGTCGCGACTGCAGCCGGGCGGGGTGCTGATTGAGGGCACCTGCAACGAGGTTGGCCGGGTGAGCAGCTGGATCGACGTAACGGCGGCCGGCCCGCAGACGTTTACAGTGAGCCTGCGTTTGGCTGAGCTGGACAAGCCCTCGATCGTTGCAGAGCGACTGCCGAAAGCGCTGATTCACCGCAACGTTCCTGGTGAGAAAGTGCACGCCTTTTTGGTTGCCCTCGACAAACAGTGGGCCATTCACGCGCCGCTCGGCACTTACGGCCCATCGCAACGCTGGGTCGCGACCGTCACCGGGATGAAGGATGCCGGCTGGCCGGTGCGGGGAGTTAAGTCTCGCTGGAAGCTGGGCGAGATCACGGTTGACTGGGATGCGGTGGCGCCGGCTGCTTAGAGCGGGGTACCGCTAGGGCTGCGCCCTATACCGGTGGCAAAAGTTTTCGTGCCTCATCAGCGGAACGACCAGTTGCCACCAGCAGGTCAATCACGAGCGGACGCATCAGTAACACAATGACCGACTCGGTGACCGGGGCTTGCGGCACGGTGGCGTCGGGGGTGAGCTGTGACACTAGCTCCTCCAAAATCACGGTAGCCCGCTGGGCGGCCTCAGGATCGTCAACACTTTCGCCCAGAATGGCGACCGCTTCGGCGATCGGGTCGAGCAGGTCGGCAAATTGTGGCCGCGCCACCCCATCACGCAGCAGGAACGATACCCGGCGGGCGATCACGCGCAGGTGCCGCGCAGTCAGGTCCATCCCCTGCAGCACCCGCGCCTGATGGCGCAGCGCCGGAAGGTGGCGTCGCAAAAACGGGGAAATCCGCGAGATCGAGAGGGCGGAGTCGAGGGACTGTGACCAGTTGTCCACCAGCGTTTGGGTGCGGCGCAGGCGCTCAACGGACAGGCTCGCCGCCGGCTCGTCCGCTTGCCGAAGCCCCGCCCGTAACCCGTCGAGAGCTTCGCCCAGGGCTGAGGTCAGCCGACGAGAATCCCGTCGCGCGATGCCCCGCGGATCCCGCGGGATCAGCGCGGTGACCAGCAACGCTACGATTCCGCCCACAAGCCCGTCCACGCTGCGCACCAGAACTCCGCCGTCGGGGGCGGGCAGCAGCATCACCAGCATCGATTGCACCCCGGCCGCTGCCGCGAACGCGGCATTGGGCGAGATGAGGCGGGCAAGCATCAGGGTGGAAAACAGGATGACGGCAATCTGCCACATTCCGAACCCCAGCAGGTTGAACAGCAGCTCGCTGAACACAATGCCGATGAGGATACCCACGACGTTGTCGAACACTTTGCGAGGGCGGGCATCCCGCGCGAATCCAAGCGCTGAAATCACAACCGTGATCGACAGCAGCGGCGTGGAGTGCCCGAGTAGATAGTGCGAGATGGTGTAACTGGCGAGCACAGCAACAACAATTTGTACGGCGGCCGGCAGTGAGGAGACCGCCCTCGTGAGCGCTACTTTCGCGTCAAGACGCACCCGCATACGCCGCTCAAAGCGGCGCAGTGCCGCCGTGGAAGCTCTCGTGCTTGGCACGACCGTCAGCGCCTGACGGCACCAAGACGAGGAAGTCGGGGAACGTTGGCTTCAGCGCCCGCGTCCGTTGGCACAATAATCTCCTGCGCAGCCGCAATTGACACCACGGGTGTTTCGGCGCCAGCCTCAACCGCTTGATCGCCCTCAGCAGGGTCGATGCGCTGGTCTTGGCTGAGCACCACCAGATTGGCGGTGGGGTCAACCGACCGTTTGATGACGGCCAAAGCGATCGGGCCCAATTCATAATGCAATACGGCGGATGTCACAGAGCCGACGGGTACCGTCTCGCCAAGCTTGTTGACCCCGGTCACGGTGTCGCCGTGTCCGGGCAGCACACCTTCGGATCCGTCGAGATGCAGCAGCACCAGGCGGCGGGGTGGGTGGCCGAGGTTGTGCACCTTCGCCACCGTTTCTTGGCCGCGGTAGCAGCCCTTGGTCAGGTGCACGGCGGTGCGCAACCAGTCCAATTCGTGCGGGATGGTGCGCTCGTCGGCTTCGGTCGCCAGCCGCGGACGCCATGCGGCGACCCGCAGTGCCTCAAGAGCCAGGGTGCCTGCTGCCGGCAACGCTGCGGCATCCGCCAGTGCATCGCGTTCGATAAGGACTTCGGTGTATGTCCAGTCGGCACCGGGGTGATGTTCGGCGGTGGCGTACTGGTGTCCACCGGCAACGACGCTCTGCCAGGGGTCGCGCCAGGCGAGGGCAACACCGTTGGGGCTAGCGGGGGTAAGACTGAGCGTGGTCGGGTCGCCGAGGGTGCCAATGGTGGCGAAGTCGTCGGAGCGGTCGGCCAGTTCAACGCGCAGCATAAAGCGCATTCGGTCAAGCCAGGCGTGGAGGCCGGTGGCGTCGGTGCGCTCCAGCAGAAGCCAGGTGGTGACGCCGTCGTCGAGCAGACGGACCGCGTACTCAAGGTGCCCGGCTTGATCGAGTAGCAGCGTTTCGGCGGATTCGCCCGGGGCGAGCTTGGTCACCGCTTGCGAGGTAAGCGAGTTGAGCCAGCTGAGACGGTCTGGCCCGGTGATGGTGAGCACGGCCCGGTCGGAGAGGTCAACGATGGCCGAGCCGGCGGCGAGCTGGCGTTGTTCACCCAGCGGATTACCGTAGTGCTGCGGCGGGCTGCCGATAGCTCCCTCTTTGGCAGTAAACGGGGAGAGGGGCTCTGCTGAGCCTGAGTCAGTCGACACGAGCAAGTCTTCCTGAAGCGTGGGTGCGGAGGTCTTGACCAAGGGCGGCGATATCCCACGCCCAGAGCAGGTGACTGTCGACGAGACCATAAATGCGGGTCGCTGCCGAGTAGTCCTTGGCCATCATGGTGCGCATGACGGCATCGGTGGCGAGATCGATACGGGGACCGGCCACCTGGCCGAGGTACAACTCGTTGATTCCGCCGGGGTGCACCAGGGTGACCTCAATGTCGAAGGCGCCGTCGTCATTGCGCAGCGCTTCAACGGATTCGGTGGTGGGGTATTGCGGTGCCGCCGTCGCGGGGAGCATGCCGGGGCCGGGATCTCCCGCCGTTGCGGGGCGGGACAAACGCCAGTACCCGGTTTCGGTGACCAGCGGGGTGAGCTCGTCATCGAGCAACCACGAGTAGGAGGTGTAGTTGAGGTAGGGCAACCCGTCATGACTGAACGACATCCGTTGGCCGAACTCATGGTTGCGAGTTTCATCTCCAACCGTGTAGTTCACCACCCCTGTGCCTTCCCAAACTCCGAGGAGCCAGGACAGCGGTACTAGCTCAGGGGGCAGAGTCGCGTCGAGGTTGATCACCTAGCGCTGACCCCGGTAGAGGTTAAGGAGTACAACGACCGACACCCACCCAATCGCCAGAGACGACAAGCCGAGGAGACCAAGATAAAAAAGTTCTAGGGCGAGCAGCATCCTACGATTCTATGCGCTAGTCAGCCCAAGGATGCCGGTGGCAACACCAAGAATCAGAACCGATCCGCCGAGGCTCGCCATCATCTTCAGAACCAGGTCTTCCTTGCTGCGCACGAACACCT
>DASYMY010000311.1:0-12196 GCA_036008825.1 Glaciihabitans sp. | reverse complement strand
CCCGACGTTTGTTGAATTTGCTCAATCGGTACCCGCAGGGCTTCGAGGACTCGATCACTGAGAAAATAGCCCACGACAGCGGCGATAACGATGGCTGCAGCGGATCTGAATAACCGGTTTCGCAGTTCAACAAGATGTTCGCCGAACGACATGCGCCCTTCGTTGTTAGCGCGTCGTGTGGTGCGCTTTGCCACGGAACCTAAGGCTTAGGGTTCGTGTCGGCAGGGTTCACCGTCGTGCTGGACGACGGGGTGCTGCCGTTGTTTCGTGGAGCCGTCGCGTCTGTGGCATCCGCCGTGCCTGTTTTGTCGTCGTCTTGCGTTTTGATCTCCGACTTGAAGATACGCATGGACTGACCGAGGCTGCGGGCAAGCGCGGGGAGACGCGGCGCACCGAACAACAACAGAATGATGGCGAGGATGATGATGAGGTGCCAGCCAGTCAATCCAGCCATGAGGTCACGTCCTTGGGTATCGAAGGGGGTGCGTTCTACCTATTTTAGCGCTTGCTTGCTCACTCTGACTGCGAGTGGTCTGGGCGCCCCGCATTGGAGGTGTACCGGGCTGCTCCCTGGGCGGCCCAATCGGCAACGACTCGGCGAGCTTCTTCCGGTTCAATGACCGTAGCAACCCCTGACATCGTGGCTAGCAGTCGTTTGAGGCCATGAAAGTGGGATACGCGGATCGAAGTGCATACTCGCCCGTTTTCGCGTTCAACGGTGACAGCGCCGTCGGGGATGTAGTCGGCCAACAGCGGTGCTGCCGTTGCGGTGACCTCAATGGTCACGAGCAGATCATCGGCCGAGCCTTCGAAGAGAGAATCGCCCAGGGTGACGTCCTTGGAACGGAAAGTTACCGGTTCTTCGGTCAGGACGGGATTGGAAATGCGATCGAGGCGGAACGTGCGAACACCTTCACGGAGGTGGCACCACGCCCGGAGGTACCAATCCGCGTCGAGGGATTGGATTCGCAACGGTTCGACCGTGCGTCGCTCGTCGTCTCCCCGCGAGGTGAGGTAATCGAATTGGATCTGCACGCCCGAGGTGACGGCCTCACGAATGAGCGCAAGCGTTTGATCGGTCTCAGACGCTTCAATGGCGACCTGACTAGGGCTCGCGGATGCTCCGCGGGACAGCTTGGCCATCAAGGTGGCGATTGCGGCCCGGTCAGCGTGTTCAGGTAGCGCCGACAGATATTGAAGACCGGCGATGAGTGCGGCGGCTTCTCTGGCTGAGAACCGCGGCGAGTCATCGATGGCGACCCGGTTGGTTAGAACAATTTGGTCGTTCATTTCGAAATCGTCCCAAGCGATATCAAAAAGATCCCCGTGCTGGTACTGCGCGGTTTCCCCCGGGACTCCCGAGACGCCAATCAGGCGCACGGCATCGCGAATTTGGGCAGCCGGCACATCAAAGTGCCGTGCGATTTCAGTGACGCTCACCCGGTCATGATCAACGAGGTAAGGAACAAGGGATAGTAGGAATGCAAGTTTGTCTTGAGCTTTGTGTTCAGCCATGGTCGGCCGCCGTTCGGAGAAGACGGGTCAGAACCGCGTCGCGCAGTTCTGGCGGTGAGAGAACGAGGACCTCAGGGCCGAAACCAGCCAGCTCGTCCGCGAACAGATTGATGTCGGAGTAGTGCAACTGCAGCTGGCCGTCATCCAAATGCTCGGTCCCCCGGCGTTTGGCCAGTCGGGTTGCAGCGTCCGTGTGTGGTTCAACACTGACAATCGCGGTACGTTCCTGCCAGACGCGCTCGAGGTCAGCTAACGCATCAGAGGTTGCCTCGGCGCTGTAAGCAGGGAAATGATGGGAAGTTGAGGTGACCGGTGTCACAATTCTGCGCAGCAAGAAGTTGCGTCGCTCGTGCACATGCTGATCTTCGGCATGCAGAAGCCACCGCCCCTGATGTTGAATCAATGCGATCGGTGCCACTAACCGGGTGCGTGCGGTGTCTTCACCGGGTTTGAGGTAGCCGAAGTTGACGAGGACACGTTTTTCTAGTGCCGCGCTGAGCGGGTCGAACGCCGCCTCGCGCACACGAACACGCGGTGCATACCCCAAAACCGGCTCATCGGAGGCGACACCGAGAGAACGCAACTTTAGGATTGCTCGTCGCGACTGGCCGGAGAGCGAACCCTCCCGCCACACCATGGCGGCGAGGTTCAACAGCGTCGTTTCTTCGGCCGTGAACTGGATGTCCGCGGGCAGCTCGTAGTCTCCACGCGGAATGCGGTACCGCAGGGCCTGGTTGTTGCCAGGATCCGCGGGGTCGCCCAATGTCTCTAATGGGACGCCCAGTTCGCGGATGTCGTCTTTATCTCGCTCAAACTGACGTTCCAGGCTCAGGTTGTTACCGGCCGCGCTGTAGCGCTGCCGGTAACCCTGAACGGTGGAGAGAATTTCGGTTTTGGTGAGCCCGGCGTCGCTAGCCAACAACGCTAGAACGAGGCTGAACAGGCGCTCTTCAACCGGGACTCGCGGGGTGGGGCGATCGGGGGACACAGTTGCTCCGTTGTTCGTTACTGGATCCCGAGTACGTCGAACACAAAGACCGTGGTCGAACCTTCGGGGATACTCGCCGGGCTCTGTCCTTCGGGGTAACCGAACTCGGGAGGAATAACGGCCAGCACCTGGCTGCCAACGGTCTGGCCGATGAGAGCTTCGGCGAACCCAGGAACGAGCCCTGACTCCTGCTCGTCGGACAGCGCTACAGCCTCAAATGTTGAGGGCGCTCCGCGGTCCCAGCTGGAGTCGAAGACTGTTCCGTCGCCGCTAGCATCCTGCCAAAGAACGCCGAGGTAGTGGACAACGACCTGGTCGCCTTCTTCCACCACTTCTCCGTCGCCTGTGCGGATGTTGGTAATGCCGAGTTCCGTGGGCGGGGCCTCGTTGGGAAGCGTGATTCCTGGGGCTCCGTCGGGGGCGGTGACAACAGCGGGGAAACCACGCTCGAGGCGCTGGAGTTCGCCGTTAGCACGGCCAAGATAGCCGCGCTCCACATCTGTAACCAAGATGAGGGTGTCAGAGTTGTCCAAACCGAGGCTGGGGTCAAGCTGGTCGGCGCCATACAAGTCTTCAACGGTCAGCACCGTGGCGGCCCGCGTTCCCACGGTCATACATTCCACGCTCTGCGCGATCATGTCGTCGTCTGCACCCACCGTCAACCGCAACGGATTTGTCGGGTCGTATTCGGTCGAGCCGAGGAGCTCTCCCGTCTCCCCGACATAAATGCTGAGTTGCAGGTCGGCAACTTGCCCGGCGAAAAGCTGCTGGCCGTCACCTTCTTGCAGGACAGAGGTCTGCACAGACTGCGTCAAGACCGGCGTGGGGAAGGAGACCTCCGGGGCAGAGCCGGTCGCACCGGTTGCTGCGATGAGATTTGAGGCGCTACCCGCGCTAAAGGCGGAGTCGCAGCTGGTGGGTTCGGGGATGGAACTGCACCCCGCGCTGACTGCAACAAAACCTGCCGCAACGATGACGGCGACACTCTTGCGCACAACGCCTGCTTTCATTTGGACCGGGGACATCGACTTCACTCTAACGGTTCTGGATTGGATGATTCGTCGTGCGGCTGTGCGACGGAACCCATGGCAGCTTCCGCGGCAGCGTGGGCTTCGCGAACCGTTTTACGAAGGCTCTTATCTGTAGGCTGACGCTCCCCCAGCGCTCCCGGTGTCCACGCCTCGACGTCGGCATCGGAATAGTCCGTTTTTGACGGACGTCGCTTCAGCTGGGGTGGAATCGCCCCGGGTGCTAGCCGACGAGCGGTTAGAAGAAAACCAGTGTGCCCAATCATTCGATGGTCGGGACGTACCGCCAGACCTTCAACGTGCCAGGTGCGCACCATCGTCTCCGAACTCTGTGGTTCGGTGAACTGTCCGGTGCGACGCAACGCTTCAGCTACCCGGGACAGTTGAGTCACTGTGGCGATGTAGCAGATGAGTACACCGCCGGGGGTAAGGGCATCCGCCGTGACATCGAGGCATTCCCACGGGGCGAGCATGTCGAGGACAACACGGTCAACCGAGCCGGGCTCAACGGCGGAGGGGAGCTCTTCGACGAGGTCGCCAACACTGACCTGCCAGTTGCTGGGTTTGGCTCCGAGGAACGCGGCAACGTTGCCTTCGGCAACATCGGCGAACTCTTGGCGACGTTCGAAGGAATGCAGCGAGCCGGTTGAGCCAATAGCGCGGAGTAGCCAGAGTGAGAGGGCGCCTGAGCCTACTCCCGCTTCAACAACGCTCGCTCCGGGGAAAATGTCGGCCTGGGCAAGGATCTGTGCGGCATCTTTGGGGTACACAATTGCGGCACCTCGCGGCATAGACATCACAAAGTCGGTGAGCAGCGGCCGCAGGGCAAGGTATTCGATGCCGTTGGAGCTTTCAACTACCGAGGCGTCAGGAGCGCCGATAACCACATTGTGGTTGAGGATGCCGCGATGGGTGTGAAACTCGCCGTCGGCTTCAAGCGTGATCGTGTTGAGATGACCCTTGGGCCCGGTGAGCTGAACCCGGTCGCCCGCTCGGAAGGGGCCGCTTTGGCGGCGGAACGCGTCGGTCATACAAGATCCTTTGATCGGAACAGTGCGCCAAGGTCGGCAACGGTTCGTCCGGCAAGGGTGGGCCAAATTTCGTACCCATTCCCGTCTGCCAGGGGGCTATTAAGAGGCACACCGATGGTCATAGCGCCGGAGAGAACGGCTGACGACACGCCCGGAATGGAATCCTCGATGGCAATGCAATGCGCGATGTTGACGCCCAGAAGATCGGCCGCCATGAGATAGGGCTCGGGGTGCGGCTTGTTTTGGCTTACGTCATCACCAGCGACAATGTGGTCGAACGCAGCGAAGTCGATTGACTCCACCACGCCTTCCGCGAGAAGGCGCAGCGAGGAGGTCACCAGCGCGGTGGGGATGCCGTGGGATCGCAGCTCAGAGAGCAGCTCTCGAGCGCCCGGCCGCCACTCCACTCCGGTACGAACCTCGGTGTAAACCCGATCGGTGAGCCATGAAACGATTTCGTCGGCGTTGAGGTCGACCCCGCGACCCTGAAGGATCGCGGCGGAGTCCCATAGGCCGGAACCCACCAGGCTTAGCCCGTCGGCGTGCGTCCAAACACCGCCGAAGGATTCGACAAGCGCGGTTTCCGCGGTCATCCAGTGTGGCTCAGTGTCAACAAGGGTGCCGTCCATGTCCCAGAGAACAGCGGCAGGAAAAGTAGTCACAACACTCAATTCTACGGGGGTTTGTTAACACCCCAGCCCGAACCCATGCGCCCGACGCCGCTAGCCGTTCTATCCTTGGAAGACGAAGCGCCGCCCACGCTTCAGATAAGCAAAGGATTTTTAGTGCCAGAGACGTCGAAATTTGCGACCGGTCGGGTGCTCGTTGTCGCCTTCGAAGGGTGGAACGATGCCGGCGAGGCCGCCACAGGCGCCGTGCGAACGTTGAAAGACCAGTTGGATGTGTACCCCATCGCTGAGGTGGACCCCGAAGACTACTTCGACTACCAGTTCAACCGCCCAACGGTGACCACTGATGAAGACGGACAGCGCGCCATCGTTTGGCCGAGCGTCACCGCCTACGGGCCGGTCTCCGTCACGGACGCCAGCGGAGCTACCGTATACCTCCTAGTCGGCTCAGAGCCCTCACGTGGTTGGAAGACGTTCACCTCTGAAATTATCGAGGTAATAGAGGATTCCGAAATCACGGGAATCGTGTTCCTTGGCGCCATGCTTGCCGACGTACCCCATACTCGACCCATCTCCGTCTTTGTGAGCAGCGAAAACACGGCGGTGCGTGACATGCTCGGCGTGGAGCGCAGCACTTACGAGGGCCCGGTAGGAATCCTGTCCATTCTGGGAGCAGCCGCTGAAGCGGCCGGTATACCGACGGTGTCAATCTGGGCGTCTGTACCGCACTACGTACACAACGCCCCCTCCCCCAAAGCCACACTCGCCCTCATTGAAAAGCTCGAAGAAATAGTGGGACTCGTTATTCCACGAGGGGACCTCGTAGCCGAGTCCGCGGCGTGGGAAACGGGCATCGATGCCCTCGCTGGCGACGACGACGATATGTCTGCCTATATTGAGCAACTCGAGCAGGCACGAGACACGGTGGACTCTCCGGAAGCTAGCGGCGAAGCTATCGCCCAGGAATTCGAACAGTACCTCCGCAAACGCGACGGTAAAGACGGCCGGGGCTCCGGTCCCGGTGACGAGCCTTGGCGTCCACCGAGTAACTAACCCACCACGCTCTGCACTGGCTGAATAGGTAGCGGGTTCACCCGAAATTTAGATTTAGCAGAGTCGAATACCCAGAAGCGCGTCGATAGCAGCAAGGTCAACGTCCGCGGCCGTAGAGCCTGCCGCGATTGTTGCGTCGATGGCCGCCAGTGCGCCCGCGGTATTCACATCCTCGGAGAGGATGCCACGGAGCTCGGTGATAAAAGCGGTCGGCTCGTTACTGTTTGCCAGCACCGCTGCGTCCGGCGTGGCCAAGGGAGACGACTCGGCCCACTGCAGCCACGACCGCAAGCGATCTTCCGCCTCGCGGAGAATCGCCTCGGTCCATTCCCATTCGCCGCGGTAGTTCTGTGAGAGCAGGGCCAGACGAATTGCCCGCGCGTCCACACCGGACTCGAGAAGCTTTGAGACAAAGACGAGATTGCCGAGGGATTTGCTCATCTTCTCGCCCTGGTAGGCGACAAGACCAGCGTGCGAGTAACACTCCGCCAATGAGTGTTGGGTCAGAGCAGCAGCATGTCCCGCGCTGAACTCGTGGTGAGGAAAGGCAAGGTCGGATCCTCCCGCCTGTATCGCGAACGGGAGGCCAAGATGCTGGGCGGCAATAACGGCGCATTCAATATGCCAACCAGGTCGTCCGGCGCCGAGCACTGTGTCCCAACTCGGCTCGCCAGCTCGAGCACCGCGCCACAGGAGCGGGTCCAGGGCATCGCGCTTCCCGATGCGGTCTGGGTCTCCGCCACGCTCAGCACTGAGCCGAAGCATTTCCTCGCGGCCCAGCCCGCTTTCGTCACCGAGCGACCATGGCGATGACGCGGATGCCGCCGAACTATCAAAGTAGATGTCCCGGTCAACGTAGTACCCAATTCCACTGTCGACGAGATTTTTGACTGCATCAGCAGTGGGAGAGATCATCTCAGTGACGGCTACGTAATGGTCGGGCGGGATGATGGCGAGAGCCTCCATATCCCCCCGGAACAGGTCAATCTGGGAGCCGGCCAAATCCCGCCAATCTACTCCGGTAGCGGTAGCCCGCTCAAGGAGCGGGTCATCAACATCGGTGACGTTTTGAACGTAGTGCACGTCCAGGCCTGCATCCAGCCACAGCCGAATAATGGTGTCGTAGGCGAGATAGGTAGCCGCATGCCCAATGTGCGTGGCATCGTACGGCGTTATTCCGCACACGTAAATGCCGGCAATGCGGTCGGGGCGCGCCTCAACCAAAGTAGCGGAAGATGTGTCCCACACGCGTGGCACGATTCCGGTGCTAGGTAGGGTCGGAACCCCGGGTCGGTTCCATGATTTC
The DNA here is from genome assembly GCA_036008825.1 of Glaciihabitans sp. Classification (GTDB taxonomy): domain Bacteria; phylum Actinomycetota; class Actinomycetes; order Actinomycetales; family Microbacteriaceae; genus Glaciihabitans. Next base: position 4,646 of record DASYMY010000311.1, on the reverse strand, counting down.
ACTGGCCTAGCCTACCCGGCAGTGCGATTGGCCGCTGGCGAGCGTCGAGTTATGCGGCGAACTCGTCCAGCTGGAAAAGTGAATCGTCTGCCATCTCATGGGCGGCGAAAGGATGGGCTCGCGTCACCTCAGATCGCTTCCAATACATGACCGTGTTTTCGCCAACCGCGAAGAGGGAGGAATCCCATTCTTCGGAATCGATTACGATTTGTGCAACAACCTTGGACATCTCAGTTCCCGTCTCTTGCGAGTTATCGCCAATCGCCGGGGTCCAGGGCATCAGACTTAACTTCTAATTGATCCATAAACACTACGCCGACTCGGGGGTATTTAGGCCGTGAGTTCGCCGTGACTGTCGTGGCCTGCAATTACAGAGATAGCTGACGAGTCACTACTTGTTCCGCTACATCTCGTAGATGCAGGTTTTGATCGCGCGCATATTGTCGCAATGTTCGGAAGGCGACGTCCATCGAAACGCTACTCGTCTGGGCTACAACACCTTTAGCTTGTTCGATAACTACACGGCTCTCCAAAGCGTGCTCGAGCTGCTTCTGAGCCGCGTCGCTTTCGCGAAGTGCTCGCTCGTGAAGAATTCCGATCGTTGCGACGTCAGCTAACCCTTGAGCAACCTCGCGATCCTCGACACTGAGCGTGCCGGTGTCAGTGCGCATCAGCGTCAGCGTGCCAATAATGGTCTCCCGCAGGTGAAGCGGTACGACGTACGCAGACTGAAAACCTTGTTCAACCGCCTCGGCCTGGAAGTCGGTCCATTCGGATGGTAGTGCCGAAATATCAGGAACCGCGACGGCTTTTCCGGTCATGAAACACTGCATTGATGGTCCAAGCCCTGATCGCAGCTGCATGACATCAACAAGGCGACTTTCTTCGCTCGTCGAGGCAACCAATTCCAGGGAGCCGGAGAAGTCGGCCAGTAACAATCCGGCCGCTTGAGCGTCGAGGAGTTCCGCGCACGTGTCTACGAGTGTTTGCAAGAGATCGACGATGTCGTATCCCACAACCAGTGTGTCCGCGAGGGTAACGAAGGCGGCGGTGAGCCTGACCTCGCGCGTATTACTGACCATCCTGATACCTTACTGCCGCAGCGTAATGAAGAGCTACGGCTGTCCTTTTGGAGAGAAGTTGAGCCGACGTTCGACAACATCTGTGGATACCTCGCGCACGCTGCGTCCGGTCGCGAAAGCATGGGCTCGAATGAGAAGTGCTGCGTCTGCGGCGCTGATATCCAGTTGAGCCAGTACCATCCCCGTTGCTTGGTGTATCTCGCGACGGGAGCTGCGCGAGTCATCAAAGTCAGCCGAGACGTCAGATTCGTTGAAGTTGAGTATCTTTCGTAGTACCTGCCAGGCAGCGAGTGACGCGAGGGAGGCGGCATCCGCTACTTGGGTTGGGGTGAACTTTTGCGAGACAGTCGCATACAGATCTACGGCTCCAATTTCTAGGGAACCTATAGCCATCGGGAACGCGTACATGGCCACTACCGAACTGCTCGATCTATCGGACTGAACGGCCTCAGTGAAGATGGGCCAGGCTTGCGCAATGTGTCCAGTCAGAGAATCCGCAATAACCGGGGTGTGGGTTGCGAGAGCTTGCCAGCAGGGCCCCTCCCCCAGATCGAACTGCAACTCGTCGAGGCGGGCGGCGATTGAATCTGAGGAGCACACCGTCGTTTGAGCACTAGGCCCAGCAAGAATGGATAACGCTGCACCACTCACAGGGAACGCAGACAAGAACGGGTCGCAGAGGCTGGTATTGCGTTCATGGGCAACCATCATCGCGCTTCGGGCCTGGTCAAATGATGTGCGGTCATTCATAGCTGCATACTCTCGCGAAGAAACATCTCATAGTGCCCTCACACCTCGCGCAACGCGCTGCCGGAACACGGAAACGACTACAGCTCGCTGCGCCGACGGCGCAGTTACCAGCACTCTCAACGTACTCCGGTCTAGTGGAGGAATCGAGGCTATGCGGCCAAGACGCCGGTCGAGAGCAGAATGATCAGGGCGATACCCAAAAGGATGCGGTAAACCACGAAGGGCATGTACGACCGCTTTGAGATGTAGCTCATAAAGAACTTGATGACGATAAAGCCAACTACACCGGCGACGACCGTAGCAACGAGTGTCTCCCAGGCGCCGAACACCTCGGGCGCACAGCCCGATGAAGCATCAATACACGGTTCCGCGATGGTCTTGTAGACCTGGTAGAAGCCACTGCCGAAGACTGCGGGGATTGCCAACAGGAACGCATACCGTGCTGCGGCGCCGCGGTTGTATCCCAGAGCCAATCCAGCGGTGATCGTGCCACCCGAACGTGAGACGCCGGGAACCAAGGCGAGGGCCTGAGCGAATCCGTAACCTACCGCATGGCCCCAGGTGAGATCTTTTAGATCGCGACGTTTGGAGCCCACAATGTCGGCTATTCCCAGCAGGATGCCAAAACCGATGAGGGTGAACGCGACAATCCAAAGGGATCGCAGTGTTGTTTCAATCTGAGTCTGGAACAAAAGCCCCAGAACCACGATCGGAAGGCTGCCCACAATGATGAACCAGCCCAGGCGTACGTCGGGGTCCTTCTGTGATCGCTTGCCAACAAGAGCCTGGCACCAGCGTCCGATAATGCGAACGATGTCGTGCCAGAAGTAGATAACAACGGCGGTTTCCGTACCGAGCTGGGTGATGGCGGTGAAAGCGGCGCCGGGGTCTTCGCCCGTGCCAAGGAACTCGCCCACGATGCGCAGGTGCGCGCTCGACGAGATCGGAAGGAACTCGGTCAGACCCTGGACAAGGCCGAGGATGATCGCCTCGAGAAAGTTCATGTGTGTCCCCGCTAGTAGTTGAGCAGTAGGTCGCCGAGGACCCCCCTCCCAAACACTAATGCGTCGAGCGGGACGCGTTCGTCCACACCGTGGAACATCCCCGGGAAATCGAGATCAGCGGGAAGTTTGAGCGGTGCGAACCCGTAACCGGTAATTCCGAGTTTGGACAGGGCTTTGTTGTCTGTTCCGCCTGACAAGATGTAGGGAAGCACAGTGGCTTCCGGATCGTGTGCAATCAGCGTGTTGACCATGGTGTCAACGAGAGCGCCGGAGAACGGGTTTTCGAGGCCAACATCCCGGTGCATAACAACAATCTCGATTTCGTCCCCGATGAGGTCGCGAATTTCGGCCAGAACAGCATCTTCCTCGCCGGGGAGGGTGCGAATATCAACGAGCGCCTCAGCTGTGTCGGGGATTACGTTGTGCTTGTAGCCCGCGTTGAGCAGGGTGGGATTGCTTGTTGTACGAAGGCTGCCTCGGATGAATCCGCCCGCAGTGCCCGTGCTCAGCACGATCTCATCTGCGCTGACCTTTTCGGGGTTGCTGCCCATAATGCGGGCGAGTTCACTAATGAGTTGCTCGGTGGTCTCCGTCAGGTGAATGGGCCACTCGCGACGACCGATTTTCGCGACGGCTTCAGCCAATTTGGTGATCGCGTTGTTCTCGATAACTCGGCTGCCGTGCGCCGCAGTGCCTTTAGCGATCAGCTTGATCCACACCAGCGCCTTCTCCCCTGTCTGGAGGAGATACGCTCGTTGGCCGTTCATGGTGATGGAGTATCCACCGACTTCGCTGATGGCTTCGGTTGCGCCCGCAAACAGCTGAGGCTGAGTATCAACGAGATGACCCGATCCGTAAACTCCGCCATTCTCTTCGTCCGCGAAGAAAGCGACAACGATGTCGCGCTTGGGTTGACGCCCGGAGGTCAAGATGTCGCGAAGAGCACCAACCATCATGGCGTCCATGTCTTTCATATCAACGGCGCCACGTCCCCACAGGCAGCCGTCTTTTACTTCGCCAGCGAACGGATCGACGCTCCAATTCGCGGCATCCGCGGGAACGACGTCGGTGTGACCGTGCAATACCAGGGCAGGACGTCCATCTGAGGTGTCGATGCCTTCGTAAGATCCCTCTACTCGAGCGATTACTGAGGTACGGCCCGGTGCCGCGTCAAAGTACTGCGGAGTGAGCCCTAGCTGCTCCAAGTGGGCGCCGAGGTACTCTGCGGCATCCGTCTCTCCATTGGACCGACCCTCCCCGTAGTTGGTCGTGTCGAAACGAATCAGGTCGCGGGCAATTGACGCAGTTTCTTCCAGCATGGCACCACGCTACCGTTTCTGGGCTTGAGGATTGTCGTACCCAGGGGCTAAAACGGGGTCACGCGGCGGCGACACGCCCGGCAGCAGATGGGCACTTCCCAGCAAATATGCCGCAAGGCACCCTCGGTGTTTTGAGGGGTGTTTTTGCGTGCTAATCTCTTATGTCGGCAAGTGCGAAAGCAACTGCCGGATGCGCGCGGATGGCGGAAATGGCAGACGCGCTAGCTTGAGGTGCTAGTGCCCGTATAGGGCGTGGGGGTTCAAGTCCCCCTTCGCGCACAGTGGGTAATTCAGGCTATTGGTCTGGGTCAGTTCAGAAAATGGGTCGAGGCAATCGAATGTTGATTGCCCGGCCCTTTTTCTTTGCCCAAAGCCATTTCATCGGCCCTTAGGCGTGTCGCAAAGAGCGGAACAATGGCGGCTTAAACGCAAAAACGGCGTGCCTGATTGTTTTCAGGCACGCCGGATTGTCGGGTCTTGCAGGTAAGCGG
>DASYMY010000310.1:0-13825 GCA_036008825.1 Glaciihabitans sp. | reverse complement strand
CGGTGAGCACAAAGCTGACCGGCGCTTGCTTGAGCACTGTCCCGCTCAGCCAGAACGGAATTCCCGCCGCTCGCCTGGCCATCGCGTCGACCACCAGGGTGTAGACGGCGAATGCGGCCAAAAAGTAGAGCCCATTCCATTTCACGGCGGATGCCAGACCAAAGGCGACCCCCGCAGCGATTAGCCACGGCCTGAACCACAGGGCAGGACCCCAATCGGTGCTGCGCCTGCTGTCTCGCCGTTCAGACAGCCACAGTGCTAATCGACCGGCACTGTGAGACCGGTCCAGCAGCACAGCGCCGAAGCCCAGCAGGCAGAAAAACATGGCGAAGTTATCAAGCAGCGCGACCCGACTCATCACGATGGCGTTGCCGTCGATGGCCATCAGGCCACCGGCAATGGTGGTGACGATGGGGGAGCGGAACAGCCCGTGGGCGATGACCATCACTAGGATCACCGCGAGGATCCCAATCACGGCGGTGGAGATACGCCAGGACAGCGAGTTGTCGACACCAAAGATAAGGAACCCGAGCGAGATCAACCACTTACCGAGCGGCGGATGCACCACAAACGAGCCGTCGGTGGAAAAGATGTCCGTGTCGCCGGCCTCAAATTGGGCGTTCGGCTCTTCCGGCCACTGCGACTCGTAGCCGAGGTTCAGCAGGGTGTAGGCGTCTTTGACGTAAAAGGTTTCATCAAAAATGAGCGAGTGTGGGTTGGCCAAATTCCACAGCCGTGTGTACGCGGCGACCAGCACCACCAGCACCGGGCCGAGCCAGCGCAATAAAGCGGCACGACGTGGTGTGTTGGCGACAGAATCCCAGATCCGATCCAGCCAGACCGTGCCATCGCCGTAGTCTCGCGCCGACCGGCGGCCGTGTGGGCGGGTGCGGGTGAGCGTGAACCGTGACCGACTCGCGACACTGTCGGGCGCCGGTTGCGAGTCGTTGATCTCGTCGGAGACCAGCTCGTCGAAGTTGCTGTTATTCCGGCTGTCCACTCCGCAATCTTAAGCGGGTGGGAGAATGGGCGAGTGATCATCCTCGCGGCAACGCCGATCGGAAACCTCGGCGACGCCTCCCGCCGCCTGATAGACGCACTCTCCACGGCGGAGGTGATTGCCTCAGAAGACACCCGCACCACCATCCATTTGATGCGTGCTCTTGGTGTGGAGAACCGGCCCCGGCTGATTGCCCTGCACGAGCACAACGAGGTGGAGAAGGCCGCTGAGATAGCGGAGCTGGCCCGCGAGAGCGACGTGCTTGTACTGTCCGACGCTGGCATGCCCGCCATCAGCGACCCCGGGTTTCCGCTGGTCGCCGCTGCCGCCGCTGCAGGGGTAACGGTCACCGCGCTGCCGGGACCGTCCGCGGTGCTCACGGCACTCGCCGTGTCGGGTCTGCCCACCAACCGGTTCTCCTTCGAAGGGTTTTTGCCCCGCAAAAGCCGAGTCGCCTACTTCGCCACCCTCGCCCGCGAGGAGCGCACCATGGTGTTCTTTGAGTCCCCGAATCGGCTCGGAGACGCACTGACCGATCTGGCTGCCGCGTTAGGCGCCGACCGCCGTGTTGTGGTCTGCCGTGAGCTGACGAAAATGCACGAAGAGATCAAACGCGGTACCGCGTCCGAGCTGGCCGAATACTTCGCAGACGGAGCCCGCGGCGAAATTTGTATTGTGGTTGAGGGGGCAGCCCCCGCCACCAGCGACCTACCCACCGGTATTGCTCAAGTGCTCGCGCTGGTGGAGGAAGGCTCCCGCCTGAAAGAGGCCGCCGCCGAGGTCGCCGAGCAGACCGGGCTGAGCAAACGCGACCTCTACGAAGGCGCCCTCGCCGAACGTAAACGCTGAGCCGATCACGGCGGGACGTAACAAGGAACGGAGCGTCAGCCGCGCAGCCTTAGAATGGTCCAATGGCCGCCGGTGATTCCTTCTACATTGCGACGCCCATCTTCTATGTAAACGACGTTCCCCACATCGGGCACGCGTACACCGAAGTTGCGGCTGACGTCCTCGCTCGCTGGCACCGTCAGAGTGGTGATGACACCTGGCTGCTCACGGGAACCGATGAGCACGGCCAAAAGATTCTCCGCACGGCTGTGGCCAACGACACCACGCCCAAAGCGTGGGCAGACAAATTGGTGGCCGAGGCCTGGCAGCCGCTGCTGTCGACCATCAACATTCGCAACGACGACTTCATCCGCACCACGGATGAGAGGCACGAAAAAGCCGTCACCATCTTCTTGCAGAAGCTCTACGACGACGGATTCATCTACTCCGGCGACTACGAGGGCTACTACTGCGTTGGCTGTGAAGAGTACAAACAGCTCGACGACCTCTTGGAGACCGAGACCGGTGACTTCGCCGGGCAGCTGGTGTGCAAAATCCACGGCCGCCCCATCGAAATCCTCAAAGAGACCAACTACTTCTTTCGGATGAGCGACTTCCAGCAGCGTCTGCTGGACCTCTACGAATCCAACCCCACCTTCATCCAGCCCGAGAGTGTGCGCAACGAGATCATCTCGTTCGTCAAGTCCGGCCTCAGCGATTTGTCCATCTCGCGGTCCAGTTTTGACTGGGGAATCCAAATTCCGTGGGACTCCAGCCACGTGCTGTACGTCTGGTTTGATGCGCTGCTGAACTACATCACCGCCATCGGCTACGGCACAGACGACGAGAACTTCAACCGTCGCTGGCCCGCCACCCAGCTGGTTGGAAAAGACATCGCCCGTTTCCACGCGGTCATCTGGCCGGCCATGCTGATGGCGGCGGGGCTGCAGCCGCCCAAGCAGGTCTTCGGTCACGGCTGGCTGCTGGTTGGCGGCGAGAAAATGTCCAAGTCGAAACTGACCGGCATCGCCCCGCAGCAAATCACCGACACTTTTGGTGTTGACGCGTTCCGCTACTACTTCATGCGCGCCATCAGCTTCGGCCAAGACGGATCCTTTAGCTGGGAAGACTTAAGCGCCCGCTACCAGGCCGAACTGGCCAACGGTTTTGGCAACCTCGCCTCCCGGTCAATCGCCATGGTCAACCGGTACTACGACGGTGTGATCCCCGCGCCGGCCGAGTACACCGACGCTGATCTGGCCATTCAAAAAGTTGTAGCGGATGCCGTCACCACGGCCGATGCCGCCATCGATCGTCTTGCCATCCACGAAGCGCTCGCCGCGATCTGGACCATCGTTGAAGAACTCAACGGCTACATCACGCTGCAGGAGCCGTGGGTTCTCGCCAAAAACGACGAGACCCGTGAGCGTTTGGGCACCGTGCTATACACAACGATTGAAGGCCTCCGCGCTCTGGCGGTGCTGCTTTCACCCGTCATCCCTGACGCAACAAAGACGCTGTGGATTGCGTTGGGTGCCGAGGATAGCCTCGGTGATATCACCGCGCAGAACATCACCGAAGCAGGCAACTGGGGTGTTCTCGCGCCCGGTGGCAGTGTCGGGACCCTGAGTGCACTGTTCCCACGTATCGAGAACGCCGACGCAACCGCTTGAGGCCATTCAGGGGCGTCGCAGGCTTTCGAGGAGAGGTATGTCCATGACCGAACCAACACCCCACGTACGGATGCGCGACACCACACCGAAGGACGGGCAAACCCGTAACCTCGAGTACCCGCCGCTGCCCCAAGCATTGGTCGTCGGAATTTACGACAACCACACTCACCTCGAAATTGGTGACGGCGACAACCCGCTCGACTACCGCGAACAGCTTGACCGTGCCTCCAGCGTGGGAGTGCGCGGCGTGGTGCAGGTCGGCAATGACCTCGAAACCTCTCGCTGGTCCGCTGAAATCGCAGCGAGAGAGCCCCGCGTGCTCGCCGCAGTCGCACTGCACCCCAACGAAGCGCCCCGCTACGCGGAAGAGGGAACCCTCGACGATGCCCTCGCGGAGATCAACGAACTCGCTTCCCGACCGCGGGTGCGTGCCATCGGAGAAACGGGCCTCGACTTTTTCCGCACAGGCGAAGACGGCCGTGCCGCCCAGTACAAGTCGTTTGAAGCGCACATCGAAATGGCCAAACAACACGGCCTTGCCCTGCAGATCCACGACCGCGACGCCCACAAAGAGGTCGTTGAGACCCTGCTGCGGGTGGGAGCGCCCGAACGCACCGTCTTTCACTGCTTCAGCGGCGACACCGAATTGGCACAGATCTGCGCGGACAACGGTTGGTATCTGTCCTTCTCCGGCACCGTTACCTTCAAAAACGCTCACGGCCTGCGTGACGCACTCGAACTCGTGCCGCGGCGTCTGGTTCTGGTGGAGACAGATGCCCCGTTCCTCACCCCTGTTCCGTTTAGAGGTCGGCCGAACTCGCCGTACCTGATTCCGCACACCGTGCGAGCCATGGCCGCGCATCTCGGCACCGACGTGTCCATGCTGTCGGCGCTGATCACCTCCAACACCGAAGAGGTGTACGGACTGTGGAACGCAGAACCGGTCACCGAACCGCCGAACCCGTACAACGAAACCTATGACGAGGCGGCCGTGTCGGCGCCGGAAACAGCATCCGCGCAGACGGAGGAAACCCTGTGACCCTTCTCGGTCCCGCCGAGATCCGCGATCTCGCTGACCTGCTGGGTATTCAGCCGACCAAAAAACTGGGCCAGAACTTTGTCATCGACGCCAACACGGTGCGCCGTATTGTGCGGGTCGCCGGGGTGGGCGCTGACACCACCGTTGTGGAGGTAGGGCCGGGGCTCGGCTCGTTGACCCTCGGATTGCTTGAAACAGGCGCCCGCGTTGTTGCCGTCGAAATTGACAAGCGGCTCGCCGCTCAATTGCCGCTCACAGTCGAGCAGATGCAGCCCGGCTCGAAACTCACCGTTATCACTCAGGACGCGATGGTGATTGAGGAGCTGCCGCACACCCCAACGGTGCTCGTGGCAAACCTGCCGTACAACGTATCGGTGCCGGTGCTGCTGCACTTTTTGGAAACGTTCCCTGCCCTCGATAGTGCCCTGGTAATGGTGCAAGCGGAGGTCGGACAGAGGATCGCAGCCGACCCCGGATCGAAGATATACGGGGCCCCGAGTGTCAAGGCAGCGTGGTACGGAGAGTGGAAAACTGCGGGAGCGGTCAGTCGTCAGGTATTCTGGCCTGTACCGAACGTAGATTCCATCCTCGTTGGGTTCGAACGGCGCGAACTGCCGGGCACCGAGGACGAGCGCAAACAGACCTTCGCTCTCGTCGACGCGGCCTTCCAGCAGCGGCGGAAGATGCTGCGGCAGGCCCTGTCTGTTGTCCTTGGGGACTCAGCGACGGCATCCGCACGGATCGAAGCAGCCGGTATCGCCCCAACGGCTCGAGGAGAAGAACTTACGGTGCGTGACTTTTTGGCAATCGCCCGCACGGCCGGCCAGTAGCTTGTACGTCACATATAAATAAGGATCAAAGGCAGAAATCAGATGATTTTCGAAGTTGGCGAAACAGTCGTCTACCCCCACCACGGCGCTGCGACGATCACAGCAGTCACCACACGCACGATCAAGGGTGTTGAGAAGAAGTACATCACCCTGAACGTTCACCAGAGCGATCTGGCGATCGAGCTCCCCATTGACAACGCGGAACTGGTCGGTGTGCGCGATGTTATCGACAGCGCCGGTGTTGAGGCTGTATTCGCAGTGCTCCGCAGCGACGTTGAGGAAGAAGCGGCCAACTGGTCGCGCCGGTTTAAGGCGAACTCCGAAAAAATGGGCAGCGGTGACGTGTACCGCATTAGCGAGGTCGTTCGTGACCTCTGGCGCCGCGACCACGTCTCGGGTGTCTCGATGGGTGAGAAGAACATGCTCACCAAGGCTCGCCAGATTTTGATCTCCGAGCTCGCCCTCGCCCAGAAGTCGACGGGTGAAGAGGCCTCCGACGTTCTCGATGGTGTTCTCGCCACGATCGTCGCGGCCTAAGCGCGTAGCGTCCGGCGCGCAAACGCCGAACACTCTCGGGTAACGCCACCATCAATTGATGGTCGGCGTTACTTGTGGTGGGCTCACGCCCCATCTGTGCTGAACGCACAGAACTTGTTCATCTCAATAAGAGACAGTGGCACGTTGGTTTCGCCGGTTGGCGACAGATTTTTCTCGCGGAACGGATAGTGCTTATGGGCATCCAGACTTCTCTTGATGAACTTCGCTCGACGGCAAACATCGTCGATGCCATGCGAATGGCCGACGAGCTCGCTTTTGTCGCCAGCCGTAACGCGGGTTCGCGCACCGTGCGAGTGCTCGCCGGAGTTCTCGACGGAGACGACCAGATTGTCGCCATCGCCGCAGTGCATGCACTCGCTCAGGTTTTCGACGAAGAAGCCGACGATGTGCTGACCGCCCTGCTGTCCAGTGACCGCGGCTATTTGCGCGAACACGCGGCCTGGGCGTTCGGTGCGCGGCTGCCCCGATACGACACCATCGCCCGCCTCATCGGCAGTGTTGTTGATGGCTCCTTCAGCGGCATGCTTGCCCAGCGCACCCTGCAGCAGTGGTCATCATCCGCTCAAGATCACGTCGCGGTTGCCCTCGAAAGCGCCCTCATTGGTGTCACCGAACCCGCAGCCCGCTACCGGGTCGTTGAAACTCTCGGCGTGGTGAAAGGGCGAATCGCCACCGCAGCGTTGCGCCGAATTGCCGCAGACACAACAGAGCACACCTCGGTGCGTGTCGCCGCCGTTGCTGGACTCGGCGACCGCGCGGGGGAGAGCGCCGTTGTCTCCCTGGTCAGCACACTTGCGGCCGACCCGGGTTACCTCGGCGACGTCGCCCGCCTCGCCCTTGTTGACCTGACCGCCCGTGACGCCGACCGCGCTCCGTGGCAGCAGGGCCTCACCGTTGCACAGATGTTTTTGCACGCCGACATTGATCCCGAACTCACCCGCGCCGGCAGCGGCGACAACGGCGGAATCGCGACCCTGCTCGTGCGCCTCGGCGACGCCCTGACCGCCGAACCGCTCACCGCGGCTGCGCTCATCGCTGGCAGCGGCGCGAGCGCTGGCCACCCCGGAGTGCAACGGGTGATCACTTTGTCCCGTGGCAGCGCCGCCCTCGCCCTCGACAGCCTCTCGCAGGCGGGATCAACCGTGGAAGGGCACGCCTACGCCGCCGTGCCGCTGCTGAGCGAACCACTTGCGTCTTCTGCCGCCTGGCCGTTGCGGGTCGCCGCGGAGCGAGGCATCCGCCGTGTATTGCGTGCTGCGGGAACCGTAGATGTTCTGCACCTCAGAATGGCGGATGTCGGAAGTCTGGCGGCCGCGAACGTGGCCCGTGACCTCGGCATTCCCGTGGTGTTTACCGTGGCCCCTGACCCTCACGCTGTCATCAATTCGCTGGAGCTGTCTGGGACGCTGACCCGCACTAACTTTGGTGACCTCGACCAGGCGGAGCACTGGTGGTTCCGCGCCCGGTTGGTGCAACGGCTGGCATCGGATGCGGCGCACACCGTGCTGTTCCCGCGCCCCAACCTGCAGCAAGACATCAAAGATCTTGTTGGAATCGACATCACCGCACATCCGGAGCGGCACTCGATTGTGCCCGAGGGAATCGACTTGGTTGTGGTGGACCGTGCCGTCGCCGAAGCGAGTGTTGCCGGTGAGGGTGCACCGCTGAGCGCACCACTGGTGCAGCTGCAGGAGTTGCTGGCGACCCTGCCTGAGGAGCGCCGGTCGCTGCCGCTGCTATTGAGTGTGGGGCGGATGCACCGCGTCAAGGGAATGGCGACGATTGTGGAGGCCTGGGCGACGGGCCCGCTGGCCTCCCGCGCGAACCTTCTCATTGTTGGTGGCAATCTGCGCGAACCATCCGCCGACGAGCGCGAACAGATCGACCTGAACAACGGCCTAATTCCGGAGTCAGAGCGGGCGGCAGCCGGCCTGCTCCTACCCGGACATCAGCCCAACGACACCGTAGCCCGGTGGGTTGCAGCCGCCCGATTTGGGCTTCCTGGGTTCGCTGCAGCGGGCGGCGTATACGTCTGCGGCAGTCTCAAAGAAGAATTTGGCATCGCGCTGCTGGAGGCTATGGCTGCCGGCCTGATGGTGGTCGCACCAGCAGGGGGAGGGCCGGCAACGTACGTGCACCACGCCCACACCGGATACCTCACCCGCACCTCTGACCCGCTATTGCTGGGTCAGGCCATGGAGATGGCGCTGAACCATGTCGCGGAGGAGACCGACAACCTGCGTGTTCTGGACTCCCGCGACACCGTGGCCAAAGACTTCACTATTCAGGCCATGGCTCGCGCCCTCACCACCGTGTACACCGGCGTGGGAAGCGCCGACCACACCAGCTCACCTTGGATGGCATCCGCAACATGACCCTGCTTATCATCAGCCCCGACTACGCCTCACACCTTTTGCCCCTGGTCACCATCGGCACAGCGTGGGCGGAGGCGGGAGAAAAAGTTGTGGTCGCCACCGGCCCAGCCACAGCCTCAATCGTTGACGCATTCGGGTTCGAGAGGGTCAACCTTCAACTGGGCCGCGGCTCCAACCCGGGCGTGATTCGTGCCGAGGAGCAGCCGAAGGGGGAAGATGACGCCCTCCGCGGCTTTTTTGATGCCACCAGGCGAGGCCTCGTCGAAACCCTGGCGTTTCAGGCATCCGCCCGAAAATCCGACCTGATGTGGGATCCGGTGAACACGGCACGAGCGGTGCAGGCCGTGGTGGACGCGGTGCAACCGGACACCATCATCGTGGACCACCTCGCGTTCAGCGCCCGGCTGGCTCTGACCGCGTACGGCAGCGCGCACGTGGACGTGGTTCTCGGTCACCCTTCAGCACTGCCGGTTGCTGGAGAGGTGTACGGGTATCCGCCCGCCTGGCCGGCGGCGTTCCGCCCCGACCCGGCGGAGCTGGCGAAACTGCGCGAGCTCTGCGATTCGGTCAGCGAGTCGTTTACCGCCGAATGGAATGCGGCCCTCGCCGAGCTAGATCCCACTGCACCCCCCAGCAGCAACGCCTTCGCCGAACACGGAGACCTGCTGCTGCTGAACTACCCGGGGGAGCTGCACGACCCCTCCCGCACTGCAGCACTGCCACCCCACGAATTCATCGGCTCCGCCGTGCGCGGCGAACCGGAAGACGCGCAGGTGGAAGCCTGGCTGAGCGACCCCAGCCCGTATGTTTACGTCAGCTTTGGCAGCTTTTTATCGGTGCGCGCCGACGTGCTCGCCCGGGTGCTCGCCGCGGCGGAACAGTTGGGTGTGCGGGTTGCCGTTGCGACCGGATCCGCCGACCGAGCCGAACTGGGTGAGCTACCCGACTCCTGGTTGGTGCGGGAGTTTCTACCGCAGGTGCGGTTGATGAAATCCGCCGCAGCCGCTGTCACCCACGGTGGCAACAACTCCGTCACCGAGGCGATGACCGCGGGTCTGCCCTTGGTTGTTCTGCCCTTCTCTACCGACCAGTTTGCCGGGGCCGCTGCTCTTGTTGACCGTGGGTTCGGTGTTGCGCTTGACCCGAATGAGGCGACGGTGGACGAGCTTACGGATGCGCTGCGTCAAGTTCTGAACCCCGACACCACAACGCGAGCAGAACTTAACGCCCTGGCCGCCTCGCTCACGCAGCTGCCCGGTCGCCAGCGCGCACTGCGAGCTGTCAACAACCAGTAGCTCGCGAGCCGTCCGTTTAGGCGGAATCACGCCAGACGATAAAGGTGTCGAGAAAGGTGCCAGACGCGCTGACCGTGTCGCCGCGGATTTGCGCCAGAACGGACTCGGCGGCGCGGCGCCCGAGCGCACCGGCCGGCTGATGCACTGTGGATAGCGGTGGCTGGGAACGAGTGGCCCAGATGCTGTCGTCGAAGCCCACCACTCCCACATCCTGGGGAACCCGGCGACCGGATTCCCTCAGCACGTCGAGAATTCCGGCAGCCAACGCATCGGAGGCGGCGAACACCCCGTCAACGTCCGGGGCGCGCTGTAGCAACTCTCGCATGCCTTCGAGGCCACTGGAGTGGGAGTACAGCGGAACCGGGATCACCAGGTTGGGGTCAAATTTGTCGCCGAGAGCTGCGGTAAAGCCTGACACGCGGTCAATGCCAGAGTCACGGTCGAGGCCGGCGGCAATCATGCCGATTTTGCTACGTCCGGTTTCCATCAACCGCGAGGTGATGGCGGCGGCCGCGGCATGGTTGTCGATTCCCACCCAAGGGATTCCTTCGTTGTCAGCCGGGTGACCAACAAACGCTGCCGGGATTCCGAGCTCGGCAACAACCCGCGCAATGGGGTCTTCAGCGCGGGCGGAGACAATGATGACTCCGTCCACAAATCCGCCGGAGAGGTACTCGGCAACCCGGTGAGTGTCTCGATCGGAGTCGATCACCAGCGACACCAGTTGGTAGTCGGCATCGGACAGTGCCGAGTTGGTTCCCAACAAAATACTGCCGATGTTGGGGTCTTCCAGAAAAAGCGAGTGCGGCTCGTGCACGATCAACCCGATTGCGTGAGACTGCCGCGTGACGAGGTTGCGGGCCGCGGTGTTGCGTACGTAGCCGACCTGAGAGATAGCAGCCTCGACGGCCAGCTTGGCCGCATCGGAGACATACGCTTCGGCATTCAGGACGCGGGAGACGGTGCCCCGCGAGACGCCAGCGACGGCGGCAACATCGTTAATGGTCGAGCGACGAGAGGGGGGACGTCGGGCAGCCATACAGCAACAGTAGCGTGTCGAATTTGGTCATCGACTTGACACTCTTCCGTAGCTCTGTTTATTGTGGGAGCGTTCACAGAATCTCAACGAGGAGTTGTGCGCGTCCCTTCTGGGAACGTTCACAGAACTCGCAACCTCCCGGGTTGGCGGTCGCCGCTTGTAGATCACGAGCACACCGCGAAACACCCAAGGGAGTCATTGATCGTGAGCAAGACCGCCATTTCCGAACTTCTCGGCGCCGAGCGCCCGCAGTTCACCTACGGCGCTGACTACAACCCCGAACAGTGGGCTCCCGAGGTGTGGGTCGAGGACGCCCGCCTGATGCAGCAGGCCGGTGTCAACCTAGTTGCCATCAACATCTTTGGCTGGGCGCAGCTGGAGCCGACCCGCGGGCAGTACACCTTCGACGCCCTTGACTCCGTCATCGCCGTTCTGCACGACCACGGAATTGGTATCAACCTGGGCACGGGAACCTCGTCGCCTCCGCCGTGGCTCAGCCACGAGCACCCGGAGATTCTGCCCGTGATGGCAGACGGCACCACCCGGTTCCCGGGCGGGCGTCAGGCATTCTGCCCCAGCTCACCGGTTGTCGCAGAGGCAGCCCTCGCCCTGGTTGAGCAGGTTGCCCGCCGCTACGGAAGCCACCCCGCCGTCAAGCTTTGGCACGTCTCCAATGAACTTGGCTGCCACAACGCGCACTGCTACTGCGAGGTCTCCGCCGAGGCTTTCCGCACCTGGTTGCGCCGCAAATACGACACTCTTGATGCACTCAACACCGCATGGGGTACCGCGTTCTGGTCACAGCGCTACTCCGCCTGGGACCAGATCCGCACTCCGCGGTTGACCATCTCCACCGGCAACCCCGGACAGGCGCTCGACTTCGCCCGGTTCAGCTCAGACACCCTGCTGGCCAACTACGAAGCCGAGGCGGCAGTCATCCGCCGGCACAGCGCTATTCCGATCACCACAAACTTTATGATCGCCGCGCACATTCGCAAACAGGACTACTGGGCTTGGGCAGGCTCGATGGACGTTATCGCCAACGATCACTACCTCGATCACCGCTTGACCGACCCCACCGCCGAACTGGCGTTCGCCGCCGACGTCACCCGAGGCCTTGCCAAGGGCGGACCGTGGATGCTGATGGAGCAGGCCACCAGCGCCGTCAACTGGCAGCCAACGAACGTCGCCAAAGCACCGGGGGAGATGATCCGCAACACCCTCACCCACGTGGCCCGCGGCGCGGACGGCATTAGCTTCTTCCAGTGGCGTGCCTCGGTGCAGGGCAGCGAGAAGTTTCACTCCGCGATGCTGCCGCACGCTGGCGAAAACACCAAGGTGTGGCGCGAGGTTGTAGAACTGGGCAACATCCTGGGCAACCTCGGCGAAGTACTGGGCTCGCGGGTGGTGGCCTCCGTCGCGCTGGTGTTCTCCTGGCAGAACTGGTGGGCAACCGACCTCGACTCGCACCCCTCCACCCAGGTGGTGTATCTCGAGCAGGTTCACGCCGCCTACAACGCTCTGCTGGTCTCGGGTATCACCGTTGACATTGTGGAACCTGGTGCCGACCTCAGCGCCTACCGTCTGGTGGTTGTTCCCGCCCTGTACAGCGTCAGCGACGAGGACGCGGAGGTAATTAGCGATTTTGTGGCCGGCGGCGGGCATGCGGTTGTCACTTTCTTCAGCGGCATCGTTGACGAAGACGACCGGGTGCGCACCGGAGGATACCCTGGCGCGTTTCGGGAGCTCCTTGGAATCTCAAGTGAAGAGTTCTTCCCGCTCGAAGCGGACACGGTGCTTGCCCTGGACAACGGATCCACCGCCAGGCTTTGGACGGAGTGGGTGAACCTGAGCACTGCGACATCCGCCGTCAATTTCAGTTCAGGAACTCTCGCCGGCAAACCTGCGATCACCCACAACAGCTTTGGCGCAGGCACCGCCTGGTACATCGCCACCAGCCTCGCCCCGGACGCTCTGCGCACGGTTTTGGATGAGGCTGTGGCGAACGCGGGAATTGAGACCACCACCCCAATTGCCGGTGTGGAAGTTCTCGTGCGCCGCAATAACACCACGAGCTTTCTTTTTGTTATCAACCACAACGCCACCAGCATCGATTACCCGGCCACGGGAACTGAGCTGACCACTGGGCAAGAAATCTCCGGCAGCGTGACCGTGCCGGCCGGTGGTGTGCGTGTTGTTCGTCTTGTTTCCGCCCGCGTATTGCATGAAGTAAGGGAGTCACTGTGAGTGTCCACACTGCCCAGGAGGCGCTCGCGCCCGTCAGCGTGAAGCGCCCGCGGCGTGCGCCGGCGCAGAAAAGGCGCGGGCCGGTAAAACACAAGCGCGCCATCGCGTTGTTCATCGGGCCGTTCGCCGCACTGTTTAGCCTGTTTTATCTGTTCCCCATCGGCTACGCCGTGTACCAATCGCTACTGGTGGTTGAACGCGACGGCACCTTTGGCGCCCCCGTGCAGGTTTTTGGTGGTCTCACCCAGTACATTGCGGTGTTCCAGAACGAAGCATTCTGGGCCTCCGTTGGCCGGGTGCTGCTCTTCGGCGCCGTTCAAGTACCCGTGATGCTCGGCTTCGCCCTGGTGCTGGCTCTGCTGCTGGACTCCCCGCTGGTGAAGGACAAAAAGTTCTTCCGTTTGGCGTTCTTTGTGCCGTACGCGGTGCCGGGTGTTATCGCGGCAATCATGTGGGGGTACCTGTACTCACCCAACCTGTCGCCGTTTTTGTCGATCACCTCGCAGTTCGACCTACTCTCGCCGTCAACCGTGCTCTGGTCCATTGCCAACGTTGTGACCTGGATTTATGTGGGCTACAACATGCTCATCATCTACTCGGCACTGCTGGCCGTTCCGCAAGAGATTTACGAAGCCGCCCGGTTGGATGGCGCCAACCAGATTCAGATCGCCTGGTCGATCAAAATCCCGCTGGTGTTCCCGGCCATTGTGCTGACCGCGATCTTCTCGATCATCGGAACCCTGCAGCTGCTGGCAGAACCGCAGGTATTCCGCAGCTTCACCTCCTCCGTCAGCAGCACGTTCACCCCGAACCTTGCCGTGTACGCGACATCCGCCGTTCCTAACGTGAACTTGGCAGCAGCCATGTCGGTTGTGCTGGCCGTTGCCACATTCGCCATGTCGTTCGCGTTCCTTAAATTCACCCAGCGGAAGGCCGACAAA
>DASYMY010000309.1:0-2452 GCA_036008825.1 Glaciihabitans sp. | reverse complement strand
GGTGATGCTCGCAACGATCATGCTTCCGTTCCAGGTTGTGCTCGTGCCGCAATTCACCATCTTTAAAGAGTTGGGTTGGTTGAACACCTTCCTTCCTCTTATCGTGCCGAAGTTCCTGGCCACCGATGCGTTCTTTGTATTTCTGATGGTGCAGTTCATCCGCGCTTTGCCCAATGAGATTTTTGAGGCAGCAAAGGTCGATGGTGCAAGCCAGTTCCGTACGTACTTCCAGATCACACTTCCATTGATGATTCCGGCATTGGCTACAACCGCAATTTTCACGTTCATCTGGACCTGGAGCGACTTCTTCGGGCCGTTGATCTACTTGAGGATCCCCGAAACATTCCCGGTGTCGGTGGCGTTGAAGGGATTCCTCGACGCGCAGTCCAGTTCGGACTTCGGGTCAATGTTTGCCATGTCCGTGGTATCCCTAATCCCGCTGTTCGTTGTCTTTCTTGTCGGTCAGCGCTTCCTGCTCAAGGGTTTCGCAACATCGGGGATCAAGTAATGGCCGGGTCGCGTATTCGGTACGCCATTGTGGGTACCGGATCTCGAGCGCAAATGTACATCGACGCAATAACCGGTCCCCATGCGGAAGTCGCCGAGTTGGTTGCCTGGGCGGATACCAACCCAGGCCGGCTCGACTATCACGAGACGGTGCTGCCCGTTGGAGCGGTCCCGCCGGCACGGTTTGAACCCGATGAACTTGCCGCAGCTATCGCTGAGTACCACGTGGACCGGGTGATCATCACTTCGCCAGACGTGACCCATGCCGCACACGCGGTGACGGCAATGGAGGCGGGGGCTGATGTTGTAGTCGAGAAACCGCTCACCACAACGGAGAGTGGCATCCGCTCCATTGCTGAAACTGCGGAACGCACGGGTCGGAACGTTACGGTCACGTTCAACTATCGCTATTCGCCCCGCAACACTGCACTTCGCGAGGTAATCAGAGATGGGCTTATTGGGGAAGTCACGTCGGTGCACTTCGAATGGGTGCTCGACACGGCGCACGGAGCCGACTACTTTCGGCGGTGGCACCGCGACAAGCAAACGTCGGGAGGGCTGCTAATCCACAAGGCCTCTCACCATTTTGACCTCGTCAACTGGTGGATTGATGACGTACCGGCCCGTGTTTTTGCGAGCGGAGGGCTCCGCTTTTATGGGCGAGAGAACGCGACTGCTCGTGGCCTGACGGAACGTCCTGACCGGGGCACAACCGATTCCCCGTTGCGTGACGAATTCAGCCTCGATTTGCGAGCGGATGACCAGTTGCGCGGGCTCTACCTCGATCAAGAAAAGTTCGATGGGTACCGGCGCGATCAAGATGTGTTCGATGCAGGCATCACCATCGAAGACAATCTCTCGTTGGTAGTTGACTACGCCCGTGGCGCCACAATGTCGTATTCGCTCAACGCGCACTCACCGTGGGAGGGGTACTCGGTTTTTGTGAACGGCACCCAAGGCCGGGCCGAGCTGCGCGTTGTTGAGCGCGGGGCGGTGTTGCTCGACGAAAACGACCGGGTGGTAGTTGATCCAAGCGCGCGTCCCGACCTTGTTATCGAAGAGGGCAGTCGTCCAACCTCGGAAACACTCACTCTGCAGCGCCATTTTGCGGCCGCCGAAGAGATTGAGATTAGCGAGGGTGTTGGTGGTCACGGAGGCGGTGACGCGGTTCTGCTGCGCGACGTGTTCCGGGGGGTTCACAACGACCCTCTTGGGCATACAGCGTCGTGGCGAGATGGCGTTCGATCTGTCGTTGTTGGGCTGGCGGGCAATCGCTCGCTCGAAACTGGTGAGGCTGTGCGAATCGCCGATCTCGATCTCGGCGAAGCCACGCTCTCCCTGGGGGAGCGCGCATGAGCCGATATCTCGTGACCGGGGGATCGGGACGATTGGGGCGCTCGGTTGTTGCGGTACTCGCTGCCGCAGGACACGACGTCATTTCGGTCGATCGAATGCCTCATGACGCAGGTGCCGCACGGTCCGTGTCGTTCGACCTTCGGGACATGTCGGGGACGGCGGAACTTTTCGCTGAGGTTCGCCCGGACTCCGTGATCCATTTGGCAGCCATTGCCGTCCCGTTTGGTTGCCCAGACGCCGAGCTTTACACGACGAATACCAGCCTCGCGTTCAGCGTCTTGGAAGCCAGCGTCCAAAGTGGTGTCTCGTCGCTTCTATTCGCAAGCAGTCCAACAGTGATTGGCTACGGCGCTCCTGGCGGTTGGGAGCCAAGCTACCTTCCTCTTGACGAGGCTCATCCGCTGGCCCCCTGGAACGCATATGCGCTGTCAAAACAAGCCGTCGAGGGCATCGCCGCTATGGCGGTACGGGTGCATGGTGACCGGCTGCGAGTTGGTTCTTTCCGGCCGTGTTACGTCATCGCCCCAGAAGAGTGGGAGGGAGCCCCAACGCAACAGGGGCACACGGTGATAGAACGTCTTGATCGGCC
>DASYMY010000308.1:0-13660 GCA_036008825.1 Glaciihabitans sp. | reverse complement strand
ACTCACCCGCGCGCGACAGGTGCAACAGGCGTTGCAGCCCAAAACGTCCCTTGTGCTCGACGGGTATGAAGTTGCCGGATCCTCTACCCCCGCTCGCACCCTCGGAGGTGACTTTTTTGACTGGTACCCGGTACCCCACGGTATTGGTTTTACGGTCGCTGATGTGATGGGCAAAGGGCTGGGGGCTGCCGTAATTGCCGCCACCGTGAGAGCGGTGATTCGTAGTGGTGCGCGCAGTAACGGGGTCGTCACCGCCGTTACCCGGGCGGCCGAGATTCTCGACCACGACCTGGGCGATACCGACTCGTTCGCTACCCTCTTCCACGCCAAACTTCGTCGCTCAGACGGGAGGGTGCGTTACGTCGACGCCGGACATGGGCTCACTCTCGTCGTCCGTGCGGACGGGAGTTGGATTCGATTAGCCCACGGCGACCTTCCACTCGGCACGGCGTTCGGGCATACCTGGCGACGACATACGGTGCATCTGAATGCGGGTGACACCTTGATCACGTTCAGTGACGGGGTCCTCGACATCTTTGATGGAACTCTGGACTCTCTCGGTGACGTGGTCGATATTGTGCGCCACACCTCCAGCGCCCAAATGGCGGTAGCCGCCATCACCCTGATGGCAGAACATGACGACAGCACTGACGATGTTGTGGTCCTCGCGATTCGGAGGGTAGAACAATGACTCGGCTTTTTGTACTTCGCGTTGTTGTTTTGCTCACCGTTGTGCTCGGGATCAACTACGTTACCTGGCGGTGGTTCTTCTCGCTGAACTGGGACGCCTGGTGGATCGCAATACCTCTCGTCGCCGCGGAAACCTACAGCCTCATCGACGTCACCCTTTTTGGACTGACCATGTGGCGAGCCCGCACCCGGCCCCTGCCTCCGCCTCCGAGTGAAGACGCCACGGTAGATGTGTTCATCACGACATACAACGAACCCATTGACCTCGTGATGGCAACCGCCATCGCTGCGAAAAACATCACCTTTCCGCACACCACCTGGATTCTCGACGACGGTGCTCGAGACGAGATGCGTCTGGCCGCCGAAAACGCGAGCCTCGGTTACATTACCCGCGGCGATGAGTGGCTTGACCGTCCCCGTCACGCCAAAGCTGGCAACATTAACAACGCCTTGATGGCCACCAGCGGCGAGTATCTACTTATTCTCGACGCCGACCAAATTCCGCGTCCCTCCATCCTCGACAACACACTCGGGTACTTCACCGATGACAAAGTCGCCCTTGTGCAAACCCCGCAGGTGTTCAGCAATGTGGCGACCGGTGACCCACTTGGCAGCCAAGCCCCGTTGTTTTATGGCCCCATTCAACAGGGTAAAGACGGCTGGAATGCGGCCTTTTTCTGCGGCTCCAACGCGATTCTCCGTCGAGACGCGCTAATGCAATTGGGCATAGTTGGTTATGTCCGCGAGCTCGATCGCTCCATCGTGACGGCGCTGCGCAGCGCAACCCGGGTTGTGCAGAAATCGCGCAGCCATCCGGCCGCCAAAAACCCCGCGGTAGCCGAGGCGCTCGATGCTGTTTCTGAGGCTATAGACACTGCGAAAGATCAGATCAAGAAGAACGCCCCATTTGCCGAGATCACTTACGATCTGCACCGGCGGGTTGACGAGGCCACAATGTCGATCGTCGCTGTTGACATTGCGTCACTCGACGAGGATCTTCGCGAAATTCGCGCTCTCGCCGAGGGCGGCGTAGGGATGAGTCCAGATGAATACCTGGTGGATGTGCAAACATCGCTCACCGCATTAGCCACCCGCGAATTGTCCCCGCTCAACGCTCTCGAGGCGGTTCAGGCGGCGCTGCGCTCTATTGCGATTGACCGACCGGATGAAGCGCAACCGGTGATGCCGTTGGCGACCATTTCGGTCACCGAAGACATGGCCACCTCAATGCGGTTACACGGTCTCGGCTGGAAGAGCGTGTATCACCACGAACTGCTCGCCGATGGTCTTGCCCCGGAAGACGCGGGCACCATGCTGACGCAACGTCTGCGCTGGGCCCAGGGCACCATGCAGGTATTTTTGCGGGAAAACCCGTTGCTACAAAAGAAGATGGCAGTGCCTCAACGGTTGATGTACTTCGCCACCATGTGGAGTTACCTCAGCGGGTATGCGGCTGTTGTGTATTTCGCCGCCCCCGTGATCTTCCTGGTGCTGGGAATCCTGCCCGTCTCCTCAGAGGTGTTTGACTTTTTCATCCGGTTCATTCCGTTCTTCCTTATTAATCAGCTGCTGTTTTTGATCGCGGCAAAAGGGGCCCCGACTTGGCGTGGACAGCAATACAGCCTTGCCCTGTTTCCGGTGTGGATTAACGCCTGCACTACGGCGTTCCATAACGTTGTCCTCGGTACCCCTTTGGGTTTCGCGGTTACTCCCAAAACGCGCCAGAATACTGGTCCGCAGTGGAATTTGATCAAGATCCAGCTGGTGGTGATGGGGCTGCTTGTGCTGGCCGTCATCATTGGAGTCATCCGCTTATTTGTGAATGGCGCCGAGCCGATCGGAACAGGTGTGAACATTGCCTGGGCCATTTACGACCTATTCGTTTTGAGCGTGCTGTTTAGGGCAACCACGTTCGCCGGTTTCGACCCAAAGGAGACATAACACAATGGAATTTCGCACAACTTTGCTCGAGGACAATATCGCGGCGATTAGCGGTGAAGGTCGCCTCAACATGGTGTCGGCAGCGGCATTGCGTGAGGCCGTCGGTGAGGTGATTACGCAGGATCGCATCCGTGTAGTTGTTGACCTGAGCGGTATCGAATTTATGGACTCGTCCGGTCTCGGCGCCCTCATCGGCTGCCTCAAAACCGCGCGTCAAGCCGGAGGGGACCTACGCATTGCTGCGCCAAGCAAGCAGGTCACTATGGTGCTTCAGCTCTCAAACCTCGACCGGGTGCTGAAGTCGTACGACTCCGCTGAGGTGGCCTACCGTGACTGACACTAGCCGCACACTTGTGCTGAAGGCTCCTCCCGGTGATGTAAACACCGTGCATTCCTTTATCCAAGAGCTCTGGGACGCAGAACCGGCCATCGGAGATATGGACAAAATGGCCTTTGAAACTGCGCTTATCGAGCTGGCCTCCAACGTTATTGAACACACTGGTGTTGGCAACGGGGTGAGCTGCGTAATTTCGATCAAAGCAACACCAACCACCCTGTCGGCTCAACTGAGCGACACCGCGGAGGTGGGTGACATTCAAATTGTTGGTCGGGGAATGCCCGACGAAGACGCCGAATCCGGCCGCGGGATAGCACTCGTCCAAATGCTTGTAGACGAACTTGGGTACAACCGAGTTGGCGAGAGCAACGTGTGGAGCTTCACCAGGACTCGAGTGGAGTGAGACTGCCGTCAGGCGCGCGTCGCCACACCTCTTACCGTGCCCGATCACTGCACCGGGGCCTCGTTATTGCTCTGAGCCTCAGCCTCATCACTAGCTGTAGTACTGACACTTCGCAGACCTCTCCGACTGCAAGCGGAGATGCCTCAAACGAGCAACAGCAGAACTGCGTAGTGGCGGATGCCTCAACGCTGGTGCCCGAAACAGGGGCGCTTTTTGGTGTCAATCTCGATTGGGAAGACAGAACCCTTGCCGAGTTCAGTGCTGATGCGGGAGTGCGCCCCGCCGTTACCGTGTCATTTGTAACCTTCCCCCTGAGCGACGCGGATTCCGCAAATCTTGATGCCGCGGCTAATCAGGTGGCCACAAATGGCGGTGCGTTGCTTGTCACGCTTGAACCCACTGCCGGCCTCGACACCGTCACTGATACCACCGCGAATGAATTCGCGAGCCGGGTGAGCCGGTACAACAACTCGGGGGTCCCCGTCATTGTGCGATTTGCTCACGAGATGAACGGCACCTGGTATTCCTGGGGTCAGCAACCCGCCGAGTACATTCGCGCCTTCCGGACGGTTGCCGCTGCCATTCACAACAACGCCCCCGGTTCCTCCATGATGTGGGCCCCAAACAACGCCAGCGGATACCCGTTCACCGGAGGCTCCGCTCAAGCGCAGCCCGGCACCGACAACTTTGCGTCCCTCGATACCAATGGCGACGGTGAACTTACCATCAACGACGATGCCTACGCCCCCTTTTATCCCGGCGATGATGTTGTCGACTGGGTAGGGATGTCCTTGTACCACTGGGGGTCTGTACACCCCTGGGGAGAAAATGAGCTTCCTGAAGAGGGCAAATTCGCCGCCCAGCTCACGGGAACATATGTAGGCCTTGGTGGGGACGAATCGGCGGCGCCCGACTTCTATCAAATCTATGGAGTCGACCACAATAAACCCATTGCAATCCCGGAAACTGCCGCGCTCGTAGTTGCTGGTGCCGACACCGACACCGAATTGGCAATCAAACAGGCCTGGTGGCGGCAGGTGTTTTCGGACGAGCTGCCGACCCGGTTCCCGCAGATCAAAATGATCAACTGGTTTGAATGGAACAAACTCGAGCCCGAAGTCGGCGCTGAGGTCGATTGGACGGTCACGTCAACTCCGGCCATTCAAAGTGCGTTCCGCGGCGATCGTCCGAGCTGGCTTATTTATGCCACAGAAAATAGGTGCGCTGCGGATTAAGCCGCGGGCAAGGGCATCCGCTTAGGGGCGTTTGTCTTTAAGAGGAATGTGGATTGTGGAGGCGTGCTCAAGTGCCCAATCGAGGGCGTAGTCGGCGACGGCTTCCCAGCCGGGTTCTCCGCAGGTGAAGTGGCTGCGCCCGGCGAACTCGTGGTACTCGGTGATTGCCTCAGACTTGCTGTAATGGTTGGCGTTGGATTTGTTCACCGA
Organism: Glaciihabitans sp.; assembly: GCA_036008825.1. Classification (GTDB taxonomy): domain Bacteria; phylum Actinomycetota; class Actinomycetes; order Actinomycetales; family Microbacteriaceae; genus Glaciihabitans. Next base: position 8,844 of record DASYMY010000308.1, on the reverse strand, counting down.
CGGCGGCATGATGTGGTCTTCGCCACCCCCAATAAAGAGCAACGGAGCACGCTCGGTGAGGCCGTAGTCAACCCATGTTTCTTGGCGGCCCGGTTTGAGGTTTGCAACCAACCCGTACGTCCAGACCCAGTTGCCTGGAGCGGGAATGTGGTACCGCTCGTAGACGGCATCCGACTCTTCGCGGGAGAGGGTGTTGGTGAAGGCGTAATGGAACTGCTCGGGTGTGTAGCCAAAGGCGCTGTGGTGTTTGGAGGGGCTTGCTAGCACGGGGAAGAGTGATTTGATCTGGGAGGGCGGGCTCACCCGCACACCTTCGGTGGGGGCGGAGTTGATGGCCACGGCGGCCGTGCCAAGTCCGCGCGCGACGAGCAGCTGTGTGAGGGTGCCGCCGAAGGAGTGGCCCATAATGATGGGCGGTTTGTCGAGGGCTTCGATCTCGGCCGCAATGTGGTCGACGGTTTCGGGAACGGTGAGGTTGGCGATGATATCGGGGCTGTCGCGCAACGCTTCAACTTCGATCTCAAAACCGGGGTAGGTGGGTGTGATCACCCGATACCCCTTGGCTTCGTAGTACGGCACCCAGTGTTCCCAGCTGCGCGGGGTCATCCAAAGTCCGTGGATGAGAACAATGGTGTCGGGGATGTTTGATTGGGACGTCACTGGAAGTCTCCCTCGCATCGCGGACGGCCTGAGAGAACAGGCCCGTTGATGGGCGAAAGACTATCCCGGCAGTGTCGCCGGAATCACCGGCTTGTTTCGAGCCTCAAGTCGTGATTCGATGCGCCGCTAGTCGTCGAAGTCGTGCACGTAGGCGAACGCCGGGTCGCCGGGGCCATCCGAGTCCTGCTCGGCCGGTGCTTCAAACGACTCAAATACCAGTGCAACTCCGGGAGTGATAAGAACACTCACCTCACGGCCGTCGAAACCGATGAAGTCAAGTAGACCTGCACCCGATTTCGCGATGGTGACGGTTGCTTCTTTAATCTGCTCGATGTCTTGAGTCTGCGATACAACGTAGTCGCGCCCGTTGATGATCAATTTGCTAGTTCGCACTACCCCTCCAAAGGCTATGTGCCGCACAAGGCGGGCCCCTGGGGTTCACGGGCAAACGGCTTGACGCCGTACTTGACTATACGAACCGCGCTGTGAGAAAGACAGGTTTCTGGCTAAACTCACACCGGAATTCTGAATCTTAATAAACAAATCGAAACTTAGATGTCACCGGCTAGAGCCTCTGCGCTCGGTATCCGAGGCAACCGCGCCTGTGTCGCACTGTATGTCAGCTGGGGAAGTCAACCTCTTGGAAGAGCGGCGTTTGCGCGCGTATCCTCGAACGCAACCGATCGCAGGGGAGCACCATGGGCACGCATTCTTCGCCGTCCGGACGTCACCCGCGCCTCACCAAAAACGTCGCCCCCGGCATTCACCGACTGCAGCACGCCAACGTCAACTGCTACCTCGTGGAAGAAAACAACGAAATTACCGTGGTGGATGCCGCATTCCCCGGCACCTGGGCCTGGCTGCAGCGTGCGCTCACCGAGATTGGCTACACCCCGCACGATGTTCGCGCGCTAGTGATCACCCACGGGCACTTTGACCATATGGGATTTGCCTCTCGCCTGGCCGGCCGTTTTGGGGCCGACGTGTGGGTGCACCCCGAGGACAAACCGCTTGCTGCCCACCCGTATCGGTACCGCACGGAGCGCATTCCACTGCTCTATCCCTTGCGATTTCCCGCCATTCTTCCGGTGTGGGGCGGGATGGCGGCGGCAGGAGCATTGCTCGTGCCGGGTGTCGACATCACCCGAGACCTGCCGACATCGGGGGAGGTGCAAGTTCCGGGGCATCCGCTGGTTATTTTTAGTCCCGGTCATACTTTTGGGCACTGTGCGCTGCACTTCCCTGACCGTGATGCGCTGATTACCGGCGATGCTCTGGTTACCCTCGACCCGTACACGGGCCGGCGGGGGTTTCAGATTGTGGCCGGTGGTGCCACCGCGAACTCGAACCTGGCGCTGTCGTCACTATCTGCGCTCGCCGCAACCGACGCGACCATCGTGTTGCCTGGGCACGGGGAATCCTCCCGCGCCGGTATTCGTGCGGCGGCAGCGGCAGCATTGGCAGCGGGCGCGTCCTGAGCTGACCAGCTCGCGCTTCTGTGTTCGCACCCGCAGCCACTTCTGCACCCGCTTCCGCGTGTGTTAGATCGTTGCGCCGAACAGTAGGCCAAGGCCGTAGGTTGCCGCAGCTGCTCCAAAGCCGATGGCGAGTTGGCGCAGCGCGCGCAGCAGCGGAGCGCCGCCCGAGAGCAGGCCAACGATGGCGCCGGTCGCCAGTAGCGCGAGGCCCACAATTACGGCCGCGACGATGACCGCAACAATTCCTTGAAGCCCAAAGAGGTAGGGCAACACGGGCAGAATTGCCCCTGAGGCGAAGAAGCAGAAGCTCGAGATCGCGGCACCAAAACCGGTTCCGATTTCTTCATGCTCATCAACGGCAGCAGCGGTGGTGTGGGATGTTCCGGCGGCCACGGCTGCCAGCACCTCACTCGCGTGGGCTTCGGCTTCTTCTGGTGCCATACCGCGGGCGCGATACATCAGGGCCAATTCGTTGGCGTCGATGTCGAGGTCAGTGAGCACGTGTTGCGTGCTGGGGTCGGGGGAGGAGGCCTCGAGGAGTTCGCGCTGCGAGCGCACCGACACATATTCGCCTGCACCCATAGAGAGCGCTCCGGCGAGCAGGCCGGCAACACCCGATGCCAGCACAACCCCGTTGGCAACACCGGTCGCGCTCATACCGACCACGAGGGACAGGTTGCTGACCAGGCCGTCGTTGGCGCCGAAGACGGCTGCGCGGAAAGTTCCGGAGAGCCGGTTGCGCCCTCGAGCCGCGAGCCCGCGCACCACCTCCTCGTGGATTTGTTCATCCGCTGCCATGGCGTCCGTGGCATCCACGTCATCCCGATAGGGGGAGCGCGATTCTGCTCGTTGGGCGAGCGCGAGCACAAACACGGAGCCGAAGCGGCGGGCGAGGAAGCCGAGGAAGCGGGTGCGGAGGTCGCCGCGTTGAGGCATCCCGACATTGGGTCCAAGCAAGGTGAGCCAGTGTTGTTCGTGACGGGACTCTGCATCGGCGAGCGCATACAAAATTTCGCGTTCCTCGCCCGTTCGACGGCCGGCGAGGTCACGGTAGACGGCTGCTTCGGCTCGCTCATCCGCGAGGTATCGACGCCAGCGGCGGATGTCTGCCGGCGTCGGGGTGGGTAGTGAGGTACTCAAGGGCCGAGCGGCTGAGGCATCCGCTGGTATCGATGCTCTGGGGTTCTGTGGCTGAGTCATGGGGCTCCTTGAGGCAACACCCTGATCGGGGCCTTGGATCCACGTGTCAGTGGGTACGGCGGGGCTTCGACCAGAGTTACGTCTGATCGAAGGTCTCGTTCGCCCGCTGGCGGGTGACGCACCGGGTTTCCCGTCTGGGGAAACCAGTATGTCGATGCGTCGTTGAGCCCGAAACTTCCGGGCGGTGGGAACTACTCCCCTTCGATAGCTCTAGCCTAGCGGATTGGTCTACCTAGCGGCCCAGATCGGCAACTACAACACGCCCTGTAGCGTACTTGACGTGTGAAAGACAATTTCCCAAGTACTGTGTCGAATGCCTAGACTATTCACCCTGCTATTTACCTGTGTCCGATGTCATCAGCATTTATGGTCACAAACTGCAGACAACCTTCCGATTAACGTCGGATATTTACCTACAGAAAAGAGACATCATGGGCTTCTTCGGATTCCTTCTTCTCGGCCTCATCGCCGGTGCAATCGCCAAGCTCATCCTTCCGGGCAAGCAGGCCGGCGGATGGCTCATCACACTGGTTATCGGTGTGCTCGGCGCCTTCCTGGGTGGCTTCCTCGGAAGCGTGCTCTTCGACGCACCCCTTGAGGAGTTTTTCTCCATCCAGACCTGGGCCCTCGCAATCGGTGGCTCGATCCTCGTTCTCGTGATCTACGGCGCCCTCACCAACAAGCGTCGCTAATCACAGCGATACTCTGACGACTTATCGTCAGCCGTAGCGGGCATAACGCTGTGACAGAACGGCGGCACCACTAGGTGCCGCCGTTTTCGCGTTAGACCCGTGTTGGAAATTCAGCACACCCCGTGTTGCAATGCACTTACACGAAAGTGTTGTGCGATGTCACCCCCCTTGTGGTTTGTAGGGGTCACGTAGCATCAGCATTCTGCCCAGCGCCATCTTTCGGTTCCTGGGTTCGATTCACCTTCTTCTAAGAAAGCAGTGTCCGCCCTGTGTCTGTGTCCTCCCCGCCGTCCCGCCCCTATCCGCTCGGCGTTACCCTTCGCGCCTCCGGAGACTCCGCTTCCGTCGCCGTGTACTCCGAAACAGCTGACTACGTCGAGGTGTGCATCTTCGACGACAACGGTGTCGAAACGAAAACGACTCTCAGCGACCGCACCGGGCACGTCTTCCACGGCCTGGTTGAGGGTATGGGTGTAGGCACCCGCTACGGTCTGCGCGTTCACGGTGAGTGGAACCCAGCTGAAGGCATCCGCCACAATCCCAACAAACTTCTGCTTGACCCGCACGCTCGTGCAATCTCCGGTGAGTACACCTGGGGGCAGGCCGTCTTCGGCCACGACATGAACGAACCAACCCAGATGGACGAAACGGATGCCGCCGGTTCGACTCCTCTGTGTGTAGTGACGGATGACTCCTTCGACTGGTCCGGCGACGTGGCTCCGCGCACGGCTTACGCCGACACCATCGTCTACGAAGTGCACGTGAAGGGTTTCACCCAGCTGCACCCGGACGTCCCCGAGAACATTCGTGGAACCTACGCGGGCCTCGCCCACCCCGCCGCCATCAAGCACTTCACCGACCTCGGTGTGACCGCGGTCGAACTGTTGCCCGTGCACCAGTTCGTGCAGGACAGCCACCTTGAGGAAAAGGGACTGCGCAACTACTGGGGTTACAACAGCATCGGCTTTTTCGCCCCGCACGGTGACTACAGCTCCGTCGGCGACGAGGGTGGGCAGGTCAACGAGTTCAAGGCCATGGTCAAGGCATTCCACGACGCCGGCCTCGAAGTGATCCTCGACGTGGTCTACAACCACACCGCCGAGGGCAACCACATGGGCCCGACCCTCTCCTTCAAGGGCATCGACAACGAGTCGTACTACCGCCTGGTCGAAGGACAGCGCGACAGCTACTTCGACACCACCGGAACCGGCAACAGCTTGAACGTTGGCCACCCGGCAGCGCTCGGACTCATCATGGACAGCCTGCGTTACTGGGTCACCGAGATGCACGTCGACGGCTTCCGCTTCGACCTCGCCACAACCCTCACTCGACAGGGTGGCGACGCCGAGATCCACAGCGCGTTCCTCACCTTGATCCACCAAGACCCGGTGCTCGCTACGGTCAAGATGATCGCTGAGCCTTGGGACACCGCGGGCTACCAGGTGGGTGGCTTCCCCGCCGACTGGTCGGAGTGGAACGGTAAGTTCCGCGATGACGTGCGCGACTTCTGGCACGGCACCGACGGTATCCTCGGCACCCTCTCGCAGCGTGTACTCGGCAGCCCCGACGTGTACGAGGCCGACCGCCGCTCGCCCATGGCCAGCATCAACTTCGTCACAGCCCACGACGGGTTCACCCTCGCCGACCTCACCAGCTACAACGAGAAGCACAACGAGGCCAACGGCGAAGACAACAACGACGGTGAGAGTGACAACAAGTCACAGAACGGCGGAGTCGAAGGCCCGACGGATGATCAGGCCGTCAACGAGTACCGCAACCGTCAGCGTCGCAACTACCTCGCGACACTGCTGCTCTCGGCCGGTGTGCCCATGATCCTCGGTGGCGACGAAATCGCGCGCACCCAGGGCGGCAGCAACAACGCCTACGCCCAGGACAACGAGGTGTCGTGGTTCGACTGGGACAACGCCGACGCCGAACTGCTCGCCTTCACCTCTGAGCTGATCTCGCTGCGCCACGAGAACCCGGCGCTACGTCCGGTCTGGTTCCGCCACGCCCCCGAAACGAATGAGCTCGACACGGTCGACCTGGTGCGCTCAGACGACGAGGCGTTCAGCGAAGAAGACTGGTCAGACCCGCGCGCCCGTTCCATCACCTTCTTGTTCGAACATGAAGGAGCGGATGCCTTCGCCCTTCTGCTCAACGCCGCCGAAAACGGCGTCGAGTTCACGGTGCCCTCGGCCCCCTACGCCGAGTGGGAGCTCGCCCTCTCCAGCGACCCCGACCAGCAGGTGGCGGGAGATGTCACCACCCTGATTGTGCGCGACGCCTCCTTCACCCTGTTGCGCTCGCGCGCACCGCAGGCGTAGCTAGCGCGGGGACCTGCACCGCACAACGCCCGGGACCGCGTGGTCCCGGGCGTTGTGGCATCCGCCTGTAAATTTCTCCTCCATGAAAAATAGTCATTAGGTATCTCTCGCAGAATGGGCCTTTATTCGGAGATTTTGATGCGAAAAACCGAGTTTCTCATACTGAATATTTTTCATGTAGGAGTTTCTCGATGGGGGCTGCCGGATTCGGGCTCTGACGGGCGGATCTGGGCTCGGACGGGCGGAGACGAGCTCGGACGTGCGGATCTGGGGAGTGGCTGGCGGGAATGGGTCAGGGCTGGTCGAGCGGGTGCGCTTCACTAGGACTATCTCCCAAATTAGCTACTTCGCTAGGAGTTTTTTGGCCCAAAATGGCGATTTCTCCTAGTGAAGCGACGGTGAGCCGGCAATCCGGTACCCCGGCACCCCGGCGACCCGGCGACCCGGCGATCCGGCACCCCGTCGATCCGGTGACCCAGTGACCCGGCGCCCTGGCGCCCGGCTCATTCGTAGCCCGTATAAAACGAAGGAGAATCCGGCGCAGATGGGTAGCAGCTGACGGTTTGGGGCGTGGGGGCCGGTATCTCCTTCGTTTTCGTCGCGGCACCTAGACTCGAACGGGTGCCTACTGATCTGACTGCCACCACTTCCGCTGCTGCCACTTCTTCCGCCGCTACCGTTCCCGCCGCAACTGCCGGGCAACGGGATTCGTTTGTTCGAGTGCGCGGCGCCAACGAGAACAACCTGCGTTCGGTGGACGTCGATATTCCTCGAGACGCCATCGTCGCCTTCACCGGTGTCTCCGGCTCGGGCAAGTCGTCACTCGCGTTTGGCACCATTTTCGCCGAGGCCCAGCGGCGATTCTTTGAGTCCGTGGCACCGTATGCGCGCCGGCTCATTCAGCAGGGTCACACCCCACACGTGAACGAGATCAGCGGGCTACCGCCGGCCGTTGCGCTGCAGCAGCGCCGGGGTACGCCGAGTTCCCGCTCCACCGTTGGCACCCTGACCACCCTGTCGAACTCAATGCGGATGCTCTACTCGCGTGCCGGCACCTACCCAGCGGGGCTGAGCCGTCTGGACTCCGACGCGTTCTCGCCCAACACCGCTGCGGGCGCCTGCCCTACCTGTCACGGGTTGGGTGTTGCGCACACGGTGACGGAGGAGTCGCTGGTTCCCGACACCAGCCTGAGCATCCGCGAGGGAGCGATCGCCGCCTGGCCCGGAGCCTGGCAGGGCAAAAACCTTCGCGACATTGTGATTGAGCTCGGCTACAACGTGGACGTCCCGTGGAACAAGCTTCCCCGCAAGTCCCGCGACTGGTTGCTGTTCACTGAGGAGCAGCCCACCGTCAAAGTCACCCCACAGCGTGACCGCATCGAGAAGCCATACACGGGCCGGTTTTGGAGCGCCAAAAGCTATGTGCTGCACACCCTTGCCGACACCAAAAGCCAGTCCATGCGCGATCGCGCCCTGCGCTACATGCGCACCGGCTCCTGCCCCGACTGCGGCGGCACCGGTCTCAAGCCCGACGCTCTGTCCGTCACCATCGCTGGCTACTCGATTGCCGAACTCGGCGCGCTCCCATTGACCGAGCTGGCGGAGCGCCTGAAGCCGGTCGCCGCGTCCAGCACCTCGGATGTGGCCGTCACCATCGCCAGCGACCTGGTGCAACGCATCACCGTGCTGCTCGAACTCGGCCTCGGCTACCTGGGCCTCACCCGCTCCACCCTCACTCTGTCGCCGGGCGAGATGCAACGCCTGCGCATCGCCACCCAACTACGGTCGGGCCTGTTCGGTGTGATCTACGTGCTCGACGAACCCTCAGCCGGACTGCACCCCGCCGACGTCGAACCACTCCTTGAGGTGTTGGAAACCCTCAAGGCCAGCGGCAACTCGGTCTACGTCGTCGAGCACAACATGGACATCGTGCGCAACGCCGACTGGGTCGTCGACGTTGGCCCGAAGGCTGGCCAGGGCGGCGGAGTGATCCTCTACAGCGGACCGGTCGCCGGCCTCGCGCACATCGACGAGTCCCTCACCCGTCCGTTCCTGTTCCGGGCAAACCCGGCGGAAGCGGAGGCGGACCCGATGGAGGCGGCTGAGGTCGCCGAAGCGGGGGAGGGCCGCGCGGTGCGGCATCCGCTGTCATGGTTGCGTTTGGAAGGCATCACCCACCACAACCTGCAGAATCTTGATGCGGATGTCCCAGTCGGGGTGCTGACCGCCGTGACCGGGGTGTCTGGTTCGGGTAAGTCGACGCTTGTGAGCAAGGTGCTGGCGGAGATTGTGGGGCGCGACGCGCAGACCGTTGTTGCCAAGGTGAGTGGGGACAGTCGGGACAGCGGGGGAGGCGGCGACGAGGCTGAGGCGGCGGAGGATTCCGGCGAGGTAATCGTGCGGGCCGTTGCCGGCACCGAGGTTATTGACCGGCTGGTGAAGGTCGACCAGAAGCCGATCGGGCGCACGCCGCGCTCCAACCTGGCG
>DASYMY010000307.1:0-1561 GCA_036008825.1 Glaciihabitans sp. | reverse complement strand
GTCCGCGGGCAAGCACCATCACCCGGTGAGAGAGGCCAAGGACTTCTTCCAGATCGGAGCTGACCACAATGACGGCGCTACCGGAGGCGGCGAGGGCGGCAATCACTTCGTAAATGGCCGCACGCGCCCCCACGTCAATGCCACGGGTGGGTTCATCGAGGATTACCACCTGAGGGTTACGCGCCAACCATTTGGCGATAACCACTTTTTGTTGGTTGCCGCCGGAGAGCGAGGAGACGGAGTTGCCAACATCGCCTTTGACTCCCATGCTGGTGGCGGCGAGGCGCGCTTTTGCTCGGACGGCGGCGGCAGTGATCCACCCAAATCGGGTCAGGGAGTCGAGATTGGCCAGCGCAATGTTGTCTTCGATGGTGTCACTGACGATGAGACCTTGTTGCTTACGGTCCTCGGGGACCAGCACAATGCCCGCAGTGATTCCGTCGCGGGGGTGCGCCAAAGAGATGGGTTTGCCGTGCACGGTCACGCCCCCGGCGATGGGGGTGTCTGCACCGCAGATGGCGCGAACCAACTCGGTGCGTCCGGCGCCCACAATTCCGGCGATCCCAAAGATCTCCCCCGCGCGAACAGAGAAGCTGATGTCTGTGAAGCGGTCGCGGACCCCTGAGAGGTTATCCACTTTGAGTACCACATCGCCGTGGGGAGGTGGAATTTCAGGGAACAGCCGGTCCACAGAGCGGCCGACCATTTCTTCGACCAGTTGGGTTGGCGCAACTTGCCCACTGGCGTGCTCGGCTATTTTGCGTCCGTCCCGCAGAACTATGATGCGGTCGGCGATTTCTTTTATCTCCGCCAGTCGGTGGCTGACGTAGACGAAGGACACCCCTTCGTCGCGGAGAGCTTTGACCCGGGCAAAAAGCGCATCGGTTTCAGCTTGGCCCAGAGCGGCGGTGGGTTCATCCAGGATCAGCAGCTTCGCGTTGAGCATCAGTGCTTTGGCGATCTCAACCTGCTGTTGCCCCGCGACGTTGAGTTCGCGCACCTGCTGGTCCATGGAGCCGCGGAATCCGAGCCGGGTGAGTTGGGTTTCGGCGGCGGCGCGCATGGCGTTGGCGTCGAGGAATCCGGCGCGCATGGGCCAGCGACCGATCATCACGTTTTCGGCGACCGTGAGGTCCGGGAGCAGCCGCAATTCCTGGTGGATAAGTCCAATTCCCACCCCGATAGCATCACCTGGTTGGGTGGGCTCATACGGTTGCCCCTGCCAGGTCATAGTGCCGGCGGTGGGCACTGTCAGCCCCGCGATAACGCTGGCGAGAGTAGATTTGCCGGCCCCATTCTCGCCCAGAAGGGCAACAACTTCGCCGGGACGGATTTCGAGATCCACGTCGACCAGGGCGTTTGTGGAACCGTAGATTTTGGTCGCGCCGCGTACGACGAGACCTTCGGTGGAGTCGGCCGTGTCCATGTCAGGCGTCCGTTCCTCGTTTAGAGATGAAAGTTCCGAAGGGAAAATCGGTGGTGCACCGGGGGCGGGGCGATGAGCACTCGCCCCCGGATGGGGTGTGCGTTCTGAAACGCGACTTAGGGGTGGTCGGTAATA
>DASYMY010000306.1:0-19088 GCA_036008825.1 Glaciihabitans sp. | reverse complement strand
CAGCAGCTCTCTATGCGCGGAATTACCCAGAAGAGTTAATTGTGCGTGTGGGTATGCGACAGCCAACGACGCCATGGCCGGAATAGCAAAGATCACGTCGCCGAGTCCGCCGCCGCGAAGCACCGCGATAGTGCGTACGTCGTCGAACCTGCTACGTGGTGCAGCTCCGATAACTAGGGGCTCACTGACAACACGTGGAGCAGACACCAAATCACTCTCAGCCATGCTCAGCACTGTTCCCCTGTTGTGAGGCCTCCAAACAGATGCACCGAAGTTGCGTCCCTCGTTCGTAGAACGCTTACGCCGGGCTGTCGATGCGCAGTCACATTGAGGGTGTGAGCTGGTCGTCAAGTGGGTACGGCGTCATTAACACCAATAACTGCTGCCTTCCGACGAGAGCCGGTACCTACATGACATACGAACCCTCTGGGGATTCGTCGCTACTGAGCATTTCCCCTGATTTTGTTGCTGCGATTGCCAGCCGTCGCCCACGCGTCGCAGTAATCGGTGACGCCATTCTCGATCGGTGGTGGACCGGTACAACTGTGCGTATCAGCAGGGAGGCGCCAGCGCCCGTTGTCGACTTAACGAATCGCAGCGCAGCTCCGGGTGGAGCGGCAAACACGGCGGTTAACCTCGCAGCTCTCGGTGCGCAGGTCTCAATTGTTGGGGTCGTTGGGGCCGATGAGGCGGGGCACGAACTGCGCATAGCGCTTCACAATGCCGGCGTCGACGTCCGTCACCTTCTCGAACTACCAGACCACTGCACCACCACAAAAACTCGGGTGGTATCCGGCGACCAGATCCTGCTGAGAATTGACGAGCAGCACTCACCCACAGATGGGACTACGATCTCGGCGCGCCTGGCGGAGGAGGTCCGGCGCGCGACAGAGGGTATGGACGCCGAGATTATCGCCGACTACGGCACGGGAGATTTGGGATCTGAGGTATTGGCTGCGCTTGTTGCGCGCCCAACTCGTCCTCCACTGACAGTTGTCGACGCCCACGACGCGAAGAAGTGGAAAGACCTCGCTCCCACTATTGCCACCCCGAACGCGGAAGAGACCGAGAAGGTGCTGGGAATCACCTTTCCCGGAGGGAGGTCTCGCGCCATCACGGCGACGTCCTCCGCTTCTGCTTTACGCCGTCTCACCGGCGCCCAGTATGTGGTGGTGACACTCGACCGCGACGGAACAGTCACGCTCGATGGAAAATCCGCTCATCGCACTTTCGCTCATCCCACTTCGGAACGGTTGGCATCCGGCGCTGGAGACACTTTCGTCTCTGCTCTCACAGTTGCCGTCGCAAGCGGGGCTTCGATTACTCTCGCGGCCGACTTCGCGCAACTGGCGGCTGACGTCGCCGTTCAGCGTGACAGCACATCGGTGTGCACAGCGGACGATTTGATCAAACGCCTAACCGAACCGCCTGACCCGTCTTTGACCGCAGATCAGCTGGAGGATGCGTTGGTCGCTCATCGAGCGGCCGGACAACGAATCGTGTTCACCAACGGCTGCTTTGATGTCCTCCACCGCGGTCACACCGCCTCGCTGCGGCAAGCAAAAGCTCTCGGGGGCGTTCTCGTGGTCGCCATCAATAGTGACAACTCCGTGAGGAGGCTCAAAGGCCCCGAACGCCCCATAAATTCGTCCGCTGATCGTGCAACTGTTGTCGCTGCGCTGGACTGTGTTGACTACGTCACCGTGTTCGACTCCGACACTCCGGTGCCGCTAATCGAGCGGTTGCATCCCGATGTGTACGCGAAAGGGGGCGACTACACACCAGAAATGCTCGCCGAGACCCCGGTTGTGCAGAGCTACGGCGGGCGTGTGCAAATTCTTGACTACGTTTCCGAGCACTCAACGACGGAGACGGTGAACCGTATTCGTGGCGGGCTGCCCAGCGTCGAACACTCTGAGCGAGAGAAGTGACTACGTCAGGGAGCCGCCGGTGGTCGGGCAAATGGGCAAGCCAATCTGAACGAGCCCGGCCCGACGCGCAGCCCGTCGTTGACGTTCTGATTCCCACCGCTGACCGAGGCGCGGAATTGGCAGTAACGCTGGCCGGGCTCGCTGGTCAGAATGATCCGCCGTTCCGGGTGACGGTCTCAGATCAATCGCTCGCTCGATTGGCGTCGACGGAGCCCGTAGTGCGAGCAATGAAGCAGGTGTTGGAAGCTCAGGGCCGCCCGGTGGAATTTCGAACTCATCTCCCTCGCCGTGGTCTCGCCGAGCACCGACAATCGTTGCTTGATTCCGCCCGCGCCGAGTACGTACTTTTCCTTGACGACGATGTCTGGTTGGAGCCGGGAACCCTCTGCCGGCTTGTGGGCGCTATCAGGGCCCTTCGTTGCGGCTTTGTTGGCTGCGCCGTCCAAGGGCTGTCCTATCTGAACGATCGCCGCCCGGAGGAACAGAAACCGTTTCGCCGGTGGGAAGGAACGGTTGAACCGGAAAGAGTGCGCCGAGGGACCCCTGAGTTTGAGCAGTGGACGCTGCACAATGCGGCTAATCTCACCCATCTCGCCGCCGATTTACCCATTCCCGTCGGCGATTGGGTCGCCTACCACGTTGCGTGGATTGGCGGCTGCGTGTTGTACAAGCGCGCGGCGTTGACCCGCTCAGGAGGGTTTGATTTTTGGCCTCAGCTGCCCGTCGCCCATGCAGGCGAAGACGTGGCAGCGCAATGGCGAGTAATGGAGCGTTTTGGCGGTGCGGGAATCCTTCCCAGCGGTGCTGTTCACCTGGAATCGCCCACAACCGTGCCCACCCGAGACGCCGAAGCATTTGATGTTGTGTTTCCAATGACATCAGTTGGCTCGCAACTACACACCCATCCATCTATCCACAATGAAGAAAGGCACAACCGATGACTGCATCACCCAACCCAATTCAGATCCAAAAGTTCCTCGGTGGGATTGATTACCCTGCGAGCAAGAACGACATTGTCACCAACGCCGAAGACGCCGGCGCTGACGACGCTGTTCTCGACGCGCTGCGCGGTATTGACGACACAACCTACTCCGACCCCACCGAAGTGAGCAAGCAGCTCTCTAAGTAGAGCCCGAGTGCCCGTGGCGCTAGGTTGATCCCGAAACCGGCAGCAGAACCGCTCCAGCTCTTCTGCACACGTCTAGTTCTTCTGCACACGTGAGACCCGGAATGCGGGTGTCGCGCAGAGACTCCCGTCGGCTACTGCGAGTGGTGGAAGACGGCACCGGATTTGTCTGCACACTTCTGAGTATTAGCTGGCGGGGTCATAGCCAAACTCGCGAAGTTCTTGCGAGCATCGACAGGCCGCCGCAATTTTCGCGGCCCACGCGAGCGCGCTGTCGCGGGAGGGAAGCTCCAGTACGGCGAACCCACCGGTGAGTTTGCTGCCTGGATAGAGTTCGGGGCTCACTGAACCGTTGGCGGCGACCAGCACGGGAGCAACCTGTTCGTTGATCCCTCCACCGAATACGTAGACGCCTGCGGCTTTGGCTTCCTCAATCACGGCATGGGAATCAGCCGTGACAGTAGGGAGCTCCGCATCGCCGATCACCATGGCCTCGCTGGGGAAGGAGATGAGGTATTTTGTCATCCCTCGATCGTCTCTCTCCAGCGCGGCTCTCGATAGGGCTAGACGCGCACCCTTAGCGCGGTCACAAAGGTGGGGATTGTTACCACCAGCTGCACCATAAAGGCAGCGACAATCACAGGCGCGTACGCCGGGGCCTCCCACCAGTCCTGCTGCATGAGCGCAAGCACAACGCAGGCCAGAACGGCTACTACCCCGAGTACCGCATAGGAACGGGCGAAGATCTCGCCGCGCAGTTGCGCCTGACGCTCGTCCAGTACCTCGGGGGCGAGCTCCTCAACTCCCCGAGTGGAGCCCTTGAGTGCGCCCAGCAACATCACCATGGCGAACATCAGCACCACCATGCCACCAATAAAAACTACGAGCGGTATTACCGGCACCGAGAGGATCAACGCGAGCTCCAGCACAAGTGTGCCCATAAGCCCAGCGGATAAAAGCCGACGAGCCCGGGGGTTTCGGAGGCCTTCCATTCTGGGGTCGTCGAGTCGGATGGCACGGCGCTGCTGATAGCTGAGTTTGTCGGTCATAGTCACTCCTCGATTCGCGGGCGCTCGGCATCGGCCGGACGCGGGTAGATCTGTTCGGACATGCTGGTGAAGGGCCGAAGGGAGAACACGGCATCCAGCGGAAGTCTGAGGTAGTCAGCGATTCGCAACGCGAGCACCAGGCTGGGACTGTATTCGCCGCGTTCGAGATAGCCCACCGTTTGGTAGTGCACCCCAACGGCATCGGCGACGTCTTTGCGACTGAGACCCCGTTCCGCGCGTAGTACGGGAAGGCGAGTAAAAAACTGCGGCACTTCATCCGGTTTTTGCTTCGGCATGTAGTAAATATACAACAGGCCGTCACAAAAAACTACCTACACCGGAATCCGACAAATTTCGATGTAGGCAGTTAGGGCGTATTAGCCGATACGGTCTGCGATGAGAGGACCACCGGTAAAGACCTCGTCACCGACGTCGCCGATCCGATAAGCACCCTCAAGGGCCTCAATCGCGCGGTCGAAGCGGGCAGGCTCGTCGGCGGAGAGCGTAAAGAGCGGCTGGCCTTCTGTGACGGTGTCTCCGGGCTTGGCGTGGAGGTCGATTCCGGCGGCGTGCTGCACGGGATCCTGCTTGCGCGCCCGCCCAGCGCCCAAACGCCACGCAGCAATTCCAAATGGCAACGCCTGCTGGTCAACCAACACACCGGAGCGGCTCGCAGTCACCACGTGGGTTTCCTTAGCGATGGGAAGAGCGGCATCGGGGTCGCCGCCCTGAGCGGTGATCATCGCACGCCAGGTATCCATGGCACGCCCGTCCTTCAGCGCTGCCTCAACATCGGCGTCCGGCTGGCCGGCGAGGGTCAGCATTTCGCGCGCCAACGCGATGGTCAGTTCAACCACGTCGGCGGGCCCACCACCGGCGAGAACCTCAACCGATTCGCGCACCTCGTTAGCGTTACCAATGGCGAAGCCGAGCGGGACGTTCATATTGGTCAGCAGAGCGGATGTCGCCACCCTGGCATCGCGCCCCAGCTGCACCATGGTTTCAGCCAGTTCACGACCGCGTTCGATGTCCTGCAAAAAAGCACCCGAACCGAATTTGACGTCGAGAACCAGGGCAGCTGTGCCCTCCGCAATTTTTTTGCTCATGATCGACGATGCAATCAGCGGGATCGCCTCAACGGTTCCCGTGATGTCGCGCAGCGAATACAACTTGCCATCGGCAGGAGCGAGACCGGAGCCTGCCGCACAAATGACCGCGCCCACCTCTTCCAGCTGCGCGTAGAAGTCCTCGTTCGACAGCGCTGCACGCCAGCCGGGAATGCTCTCCAGCTTGTCGAGAGTGCCACCGGTGTGGCCAAGCCCGCGACCGGATAGCTGCGGTACGGCAACACCAAACGAAGCGACTAATGGCGCGAGCGGCAGGGTGATCTTGTCGCCCACTCCCCCGGTTGAGTGCTTGTCTGTGGTCTTTTTGCTGAGCGAGTCGAAGTTCATCCGCTCACCACTGTTGATCATGGCGAGCGTGAGGTCGCGGATCTCCTGCCGCTCCATCCCGTTGAGAAAAATGGCCATCGTCATGGCGGACATCTGCTCGTCGGCGATGTAGCCGCGCGTGTAGGCATCCACCATCCAATCGATCTGGGGAGTACTCAGCACACCTTTGTCCCGCTTGGTGCGGATGAGGTCAACAACGTCGAAGGGTTCCATAGCCATGTTTCCAGTATGCGGGCGCAAAGAGGCCCGACGGGTGTGATGAGAGCGAAGCCGAGCAATAGAACAGCGGATGCCGCAGCTGGCGGCATCCGCTGTTCGCACGGTTCGCGGTGAGCGGTAAGCCCTTAGGGGGTGCGGTATTCCTCAAGCGTGCGGGGACCGAACGCGTCGGGGATAACTTCGTCGATGGTGCGGATTCCGGAGACGGTTTCCAGCAGCATTCCAGGGGCGGAGTGTTCGAACAAAAGCTGGCGGCATCGTCCGCAGGGCATCAGGGCGTTGCCTTTGCCGTCAACGCAGGTGAAGGCGACCAGACGGCCGCCGCCAGTCATGTGAAGGCTGGAGACCAGCGCGCATTCGGCGCACAGTGTGAGGCCGTATGAGGCGTTCTCGACGTTGCAGCCGGCAATGATGCGGCCGTCGTCCACAATGGCCGCGACTCCGACCGGAAAGTGGGAGTAGGGAACGTAGGCGTTGCCCATCGCGTCGAGAGCAACGGCACGTAGGGCATCCCAGTCAATCGTGTCGGTCGCGGCAGTGACCGGCGGGGTCGGCGTGGTGGGCTCGGTCATGATTTGATGTACGGCTTTCCCGCTGCGGCTGGTCCTCGAGAAGCTCCTACAAGGCCGGCAACGGCGAAGATGGTGACCAGGTAGGGCAACATCAGCATGAACTGGCTGGGCACGGGCGCTTCGAGGATGGTCAGAACACTTTGCAGGTTCGAGGCGAACCCGAACAGTAGTGCGGCGAGGGTCGCCCGGATGGGGTCCCAGCGGCCGAAGATGACGGCAGCCAGGGCGATGAAGCCCACACCGGCCGTCATGTCTTTTCCGAAACCGCCCACGGATCCGAGGGTCAGGTACGCGCCGCCGAGGCCGGCGATAGCACCAGCGAGGGACACGTTCCAGAATCGGGTGCTGCTGACGTTGATCCCCACGGTGTCGGCAGCCTGCGGGTGCTCGCCGACGGCGCGCACTCGAAGTCCCCACTTGGTGTGGAACAGACCGACGTACACCAGGGCAACGGTCACGTACATGATGTAGACGATGATCGTCTGCCGGAAGAACATGGGCCCGATGATAGGGATCTGGCTGAGCACCGGGATGTTGATGGCGCTGAAACGCTCTGGAGTGTTGAGCCCTTCCGCATTGGGAACAAGCAGGGTCGAATACAGGAAGCTGGTGATTCCCAAAACGAGCACGTTAAGCACAACACCCACGATGACCTGGTCGACCAGGTACTTGATGGAGAACGCTGCAAGCACAAAGGAGACGAGCACACCGGCGATCATGGCGCCAACCAGACCGAAGAGCGGTTGCCCTGTCATGTCGGCGATGACCGCGGAGACAAAGGCACCGGCGAGAAGTTGACCTTCAATGGCGATGTTGACAACGCCCACCCGCTCGGAGATGACTCCACCGAGGGCTCCGAAGATGAGGGGAACGCTGAGGCCAATAGATCCGATAAGCAGTCCGGGCACACTCAGCGTGTGCTCGGCGGCAGCCCAGGTGAGGAAGGCGATCAGAAAGACTGCGCCGAACAGCGACAACACACCAACGTGCACTTTGCGGTATTGGGAGGTGACGTAGAACGCGTACGCGGTGATGGCCACCAAAATGATGACTAGTACGGCGCATCCCAGTCGGGTGGGTACCGAAATGTCGGGCAGCTGGATGAAGTCTGCCGCCGTTGACAGCCGGAAGGTGCTGGTTCCGTCCCGGCCAAAGCCGACGAACAGCACCCCTGCGATGACCGTGAAGACGGCCAAGGAGATGGGCGCTTTCCAGCTGTGTACCTTCGCAACCGCGAGTGCGGGTGCTGGGGCGTGGGTTGTGTGGGTTACCGCGCTCATTTGGTCACTACCGCCTTCTGAAGCTTCGGCTTACGCGTATTGGTCTTCCCCGGTGTGGGAAGGCGGAAGATGGACCGCACCAGCGGCGGGGCTGCGATGAACAGCACAATGAGCGACTGCACAACAAGGATGATGTCGATAGGAATGCCCTCTGCTGCCTGCATGGCGAACCCGCCGGCTTTGAACGCACCGAAGAGGATGCCGGCAAAGAACACACCCCAGGGGCGGGATCGGCCGAGCAGGGCGACGGTGATGGCGTCGAAGCCGATCGACGCGTCAATGCCATCGGAAAAGCCGGAGGTAACGGTACCCAGCACCTGCGACACACCGGCGAGCCCAACCAGACCACCGGAGATCAGCATGGCCACAACGTAGACGTTCTTCACATTGATACCGGCGACGAGGGCTGCGTTCGGGTTCTCCCCTACCGCGCGGAAGCGGAAGCCGAGGCTGGAGCGGTTCAGTAGGTACCAGACGTACACGGTGGCGGCGATCACAACAATAAAGCCGAGGTGCAGGTTGTAGCCCGGTCCGAACAGGTCGGGGAATACGGCGGTGTCGTTCATCGCCGGTGATTTCGGGTTACTGGAGCCAGGAGCCTGCAGCAGGCCGGGTGTAGAGAGCATGTACTGGATCAGGTAGAACGCGACGTAGTTGAGCATGATGGTCACGATGACCTCGTGTGCTCCCGTACGCGCTTTCAACAGACCAACAATGCCGCCCCACAGCGCACCGGCGGCGACACCGGCGAGGATTGCCAAAAAGAGGTGAATTCCGAACGGCAGCTGGAACGCGAAACCGACGTACCCTGCGGCTCCTGCAGCTACGAGCATCTGCCCGCGTCCACCGATGTTGAACAGGCCAACCCGGAAGCTCAGCGCAACACCGAGACCGGCGGCAATTAGCGGAGTGGCGAACGTTAATGTCTCAGTCAGAGGGCGGATGCCTCGTGCGAACGAGTCGGCGCGGAAGTTATAAATGGATCCCTGGAACAGCGAGGTGTATGCACCTGCCACGGAATTCCAGACCGCCGAGATCAAGTCGGACGGGCGGGAGAAGAAGTATCCGGCCGCGGTCTGAACGTTTTCGTCGGTGAAGGCAATCAGTACGGCGCCCACAGCCAGGGCCATCACAACAGCGAGCACTGACAGCAGTGCGTTGCCGGAGAGGATCTCCTTGAGTACGGCCTGGGCGCGGGACTCCTCCGCTACCGGGGCCGGTTTGGTGGTGTCGCTCATGCTGCCGCACCGCTTCCCGCGGGCATTTCGCCCGCCATCATCAGACCGAGCACGTCGCGCGGTGTATCGCCGGGAACAATCCCAACAATTCCTCCCCGGTACATCACAGCGATGCGATCGGCGAGGGCAAAAACTTCGTCCAACTCGGTGGAGACGACGATGACGGGCACACCGGCGTCGCGGGTGGCGACCACGCGGGTGTGCACAAATTCGATGGATCCAACGTCTAGCCCGCGGGTGGGTTGCGCTGCGACCAAGAGACGCAGTTCGCGGCTGAGTTCGCGAGCAAGCACAACTTTCTGCTGGTTACCGCCGGAGAGACGGCCGACGTGGGTGTCGATGCCCTGGGCGCGAATGTCGAACTCTTTGAGCTTCTCCTCGGCGAATTCGGCGAGGTACTTCAGCTGCAGGGTGCCAGATTTGACGAACGGTTCGCTGTCAGAGCGGTCCAGCATCAGGTTCTCTGAGATAGTGAATTCGGCAACGAGGCCGTCTTCTGTGCGGTCTTCTGGCACAAAACCAACACCGGCGTCGAGCACTTGGCGAACGTTGCGTCCCACCAATTCCTTGCCGTCCAGGTTAATTGTTCCGCTAACACGACGCTGTAGTCCTAGGATCGCTTCGGTAAGTTCGGTCTGGCCGTTGCCCTGCACACCGGCGATGGCGAGAATCTCGCCCGCACGAACGTCGAATGAGACGTTGTTCACCACGTATTGGCCCTGCTCGTCGATGACGGACAGGTTGTTGACAACGAGCGCGGCATCTCCGGGTGTGGCCGGGTCTTTGTGAACGGTCAGTTCAACTTCGCGGCCCACCATCAACGACGCCATCTCGACGTTAGTGGCATCAGGCTGTGCCTGCCCAACAACCTTTCCCAGGCGGATGACAGTAATGCGGTCGGCTACAACGCGCACCTCACGAAGTTTGTGGGTAATAAAGACGATTGAGGTCCCGGCGGCTTTGAGCTGCTTCATGATGACCATAAGCTCGTCGGTCTCTTGCGGGGTAAGCACAGCGGTCGGTTCGTCGAAGACAAGAACCTTGGCGTCGCGGGAGAGCGCCTTGATGATCTCGACCCGTTGCTGCACACCAACGGGGAGGTTCTCAACAAGAGCGTCTGGGTCAACATCGAAGCCGAATCGGGCAGAGATCTCGCGCACCTTTGCGCGCGCACTGGCCAGGTTGAGGCGGCCGCCGAATCCGGTCTCTTCGTGACCGAGCATCACATTTTCGGCAACGGTGAAAACGGGGATGAGCATAAAATGCTGGTGCACCATGCCAATGCCGGCTTTCATGGCGTCGCCGGGCCCGGCGAAGTGTTGCACCTGGTCGTCGAGGAGGATTTCGCCTTCCTCCGCCTGGTACAGACCATAGAGGACGTTCATCAGCGTGGATTTGCCTGCACCGTTCTCACCGAGGAGGCAGTGAATCTCGCCTTCCTCAACGGTGAGGTCAATGTGGTCGTTGGCAACCAGACTGCCGAAGCGCTTGGTGATTCCGCGAAGTTCGAGCTTCATGTTTCACAATCTATCCGGCGCCACTGCGCGGAAATCGGGCTATGTCAAAAGAAAAGGTCGGGAAGACCAGAATATCTGGCCTTCCCGACCTTCAGTTCATCCGAGGATGACTATTCGGAGAGGTAGGACTCTACAACAACGTCGCCGCTGATGATGGATTCCTGAAGAGCGTCAAGCTCACCCTGCAGCTCGGGGCTGACAGCGGACTCGAAGTCGTGGAACGGCGCAATGCCAACTCCATCGTTCTCGAGGGTTCCGATGTACGGCTCGTTGCTGAAGTCGCCTTCGGCTGCCGCGAGGACAACGTCGGAGACGGATTCGGTGAGGCCCTTGAGCACGGAGGTCAGGAACAGGCTCGCGTTGGCCGGGTCGGTGACGTAGGTGTCAGAGTCAGCACCGATGAGGGCGACGGACTTGCCGGAGTCAACAATTGCTGCTGCTGCGCTCTGGTAGATGGGTCCACCAACGGGGAGGATAACGTCAGCGCCCTGCTCAATGAGGTTTGCTGCCGTGGTCTTCGCGGTTTCGTTGGCGACGAACTCACCGGTGAAGGTGGTTCCACCGATGACCTGGACGTCGGTGCCCTTTTGCTCGTTGTAGTACTCAACACCGTCGGCGTAGCCGTCCATGAAGATGGTGACGGTCGGGTACTCAGCGCCACCGAAGGTGCCTACAACACCGGTGGTGGAGAAGTCGGCGGCCGCGTAGCCAGCCAGGAAGGCCGCCTGCGAGGTGTCGAACAGGATGGGCTTGGTGTTGTCGAAATCAGGCGCGCCGTCGAAGTCGGCGTCTGCTGCGTCGTCGAGCAGTGCGAACTCAACGTCAGGGTTGGCCTCCGCAGCTTCGAGGGTGGCGGCGGACAAGGCGAATCCAACGGTGACGATCAGGTTGCAGCCCTGGTCAACGAGGCTCTGAATGTTCGGGGCGTAGTCGGTCTCGGTTTCGGACTGAACAGTCTTCGCCTCAACACCGATTTCTTCGGCCGCAGCCATCAGGCCTTCGTAGCCGAGCTGGTTGAACGACTTGTCGTCGAATCCGCCGAAGTCGGAGACCATACAAGGCAGGAAGTCGGATCCCTCTGCTGCGGTTCCTTCTTCTTCCTCGGGTGCTGCCGCGCAGCCGGCGAGCAGCAGGGCGCTGGTGCCGATAAGTGCAAGGCCGCTGAGCGTGGCCTTCCGTGACGTGATGCTCAAGATGTCCTCCAAGGTGATGCCCAGCGCCATACGTCCGGGACTCAATTGCGTCCACGTTACCTAAACCCGTGGACGCAATTGACCCAAAATCAGCGTTGAGGCCGAAGAGTTACCAATCAGCGACGGCGCCGAAATATGGCGGAAATGTACGACTACTGCGGAGTGCTCGGAGAAGTGACCTCAATTGCCCCGCTGATGATGTCTTCGCGAAGCTGATCGATCTCTGCAGACAGCTCGTCACTGACGGAGGAAGCAAGGTCGTGGAAGGGGGCGATGTCCACTCCCCCGTTCTCCAGGGTGCCCACAAACGGGGTGTTGTCGAAGGAGTCGTCCATGCTGGATTCGACAACTTCGACGACGGCATCTCCGGTGTTCTTTAGAACGGAGGTGAGCAGAACCGGTCGATATTCCTCGGGCAGGGTGTCGTAGCCATCGTTGTCGACCCAAATAACTGACACATTGCCTGCGTCAACGGCTGCGGCGGCAGCACCCTCTCCCACCTGGCCCGCGACGGGGAGGATTACGTCAGCGCCCTGGCTAATGAGCTGGCTGGCGAATGTTTTGCCTTTGTTGATGTCCTCAAAGTCGCCCGTGAACAGTCCCTGGTCTTGCTGGGCTTTGTCCCAGCCGAGGACCGCAACGGAGGTGCCGTGCACCTCGTTGTATTTGGCTACACCGTCGAAGAACCCGTCCATAAAAAGCGTGACGGGAGGCTGGTTGCCACCACCGAAGGTGCCAACCACCCCCGTTTTGCTAACACCAGCGGCCAAGTAGCCGGCGAGGTAGGCGGCTTGGGCGGTGTCGAAAACAATGGGCTTAACGTTTTCGGCGTCAACGATCTCGTCAACAATCGCGAAGTCAACGTCGGGGTTGGCGTCAGCCTGCTCGGCCGTGGCAACGGCCAGCTCGTAGCCGACGGTGAGAATGAACTGGCATCCCGTGGCAACAGCTTG
Organism: Glaciihabitans sp.; assembly: GCA_036008825.1. Taxonomy (GTDB): domain Bacteria; phylum Actinomycetota; class Actinomycetes; order Actinomycetales; family Microbacteriaceae; genus Glaciihabitans. Next base: position 6,556 of record DASYMY010000306.1, on the reverse strand, counting down.
CTCAACGTTGGGCCCCAGGTCGGTTTCTGAGTTCGACACCAGAACTTGTGCATCGATGCCGAAGTCCTCCGAGGCCTGCTCGAGCCCTTCCCAGCTGGACTGGTTGAAGGAGCGGTCCTCGAGGCCGCCGGAGTTGGTGACCATTCGCGCACAGAAGTCGGACTCACTAGCTTCGTCTTCGGTGGCTTCGGGGGCCGCAGCACAGCCGGCGAGAACAAGAGCGGCCGCGCCCACAAGGGCAGCGGAACGCAGAAATAGCGGTAACGACATAACTGTCGGTCTCCTTGGGGTGAGCCAGTACCCGAGTGGGCGGTGGACTGGTTCTGACGCTAGCGACACCGCCCAACCCGGCAACACGGGTCAGGCAGGCCCGGAGACCTTCGTTATGTTTTTGTTACCGCCATTCGTATCGGGACTAGAGAACGTCGGTGCGGCCCGAGAGTTTCAGAGCGTCAACAACCGATTTGACCCGTTGCGCACTGGCGGTTGTTGTGACCAAGAGGGCGTCTTCGGTATCAACAACGATGATGTCGTTCACACCAATCAACGAGATCAGGCGGCTGGTTTGACTGACCACAACTCCGCTGGAGGAGTCCGCGAGCACACGAGCGTTTTCACCCAGAATGGCGAGGTCCGTTTTGCGGCCTGAGGAGTGCAGTTTGGCGATGGAGGCGAAGTCTCCTACGTCATCCCAGTCGAAGTCGCCGGGGATAACCGCCAGGCGACCCGCTGCGGCTGCCGGTTCGGCGACCGTGTAGTCGATGGCGATTTTGGACAGGCCAGGCCATACGCGGTCGACAACAGCGCCGCGCTCTGGGGTGTCCCAGGCGGCAGCGAGTTCCTGCAGGCCCGCCAGCAGCTCAGGATCAGATTCACCCAGCTGCTCCAATAGGCGGTCAGCCCGGGAGATGAACATGCCCCCGTTCCAGAGGTATCCGCCGTCGGTGTAGTAGCTCTCTGCGGTTTCGAGGTCGGGCTTCTCAACGAAGTTGTTGACGGCGAGCGCGCTGGGAGCTCCGGAGATGTCGAGGGCGTCACCGCAGCTGATGTAGCCAAAGCCCACAGCCGGGTCGGTGGGGGTGATGCCAATGGTGGCGATGTATCCGGCGTCGGCAGCGGCGACAGCTTCGGTTACTGCTGCGCGGAACCGTCGTTTGTCGCTGATGACGTGGTCGGCGGCGAAGGAACCGATGATGACGTCGGGTTCGCGCCGCAGCAGGATGGCCGCGGCCAGTCCGATGGCGGCGGAGGAGTCGCGTGGTTCGCTTTCGAGCACCACATTGGTGTCGAGGAGCTCCGGGATTTGGCCTTCAACGGCGGCGCGGTGCGCACGACCGGTGACCACCATAATGCGCTGCTCGCCGGAGAGGGGCACAAGCCGCTCCCAGGTGTCGCGCAGCAGGGTCTGGCCTGACCCGGTCAGGTCGTGCAAAAACTTGGGGGCATCCGCACGAGACAGCGGCCATAAACGGGATCCGATACCGCCGGCCGGGATTACGGCGTAAAAGCGGTCGAGGGTGCTCAGACGTTTGGTCATGGCCCCCACCCTATTCTTAAGACGGCATTCACCTGGTCGATACCCGTACCTGACAGCGTGTGTCCTATCCGGCACCACCACTGGATTGGGCGTACAACATGCGGGTTGCCATTGTCACCGAGAGTTTTCTCCCCACCCTTAATGGGGTGACGACAAGCGTCTGCCGAGTTCTTGACTATCTTGCAGCGCACGGCCATGAGGCGATTGTGATCTCCCCCGCCGCTGGGGCGCCAACAACGTATGCGGGTTTCCCCGTTATCGAGGTGCCAGCGATTGCCTACCGGCAGTTCCCTGTGGGGTTGCCGAGCCTGCAGGTGGAGCGGATCCTCGCGAGTTTCAACCCCGACGTTGTGCACGCCGCCTCCCCCTTCCTCTTGGGGGCAGGCGCCATCGCGGCCAGCAAACGGTTGGGGGTGCCGTCAGTTGCCATCTTCCAGACGGACGTTGCCGGATACGCCCGCCGCAACAAACTGGGGGCCGCGACGAAACTCGCGTGGAGAGTCATCCGCTGGATACATAACGATGCCGATGTCACGTTGGTGCCGTCCAGTGCTTCGATGGCGGATGTCACACGCGCCGGGTTGGAGCGGCTGGCGCGATGGGGTCGGGGTGTGGACTTGGCCGGATATCATCCCCGCAACCGGGAGTTGCCTGCCACACGAGCCTTGCGTCAGTCGCGCCAGGCAGGCGAAGTGACCGTTGGTTATGTGGGACGGTTTGCGCCCGAGAAACAGTTGGAGTCGTTTGCAGCGCAGCGCGGGATTCCGGGGGTGAACCTTGCGCTGGTGGGAGACGGACCATCAATGCCGTCGGTGCGGCGGGCGCTGCGCGGAATGCCGGTGACCTACCTCGGCGAGCTGCGCGGCGAAGAGTTAGCGGCGGCCTATGCCAGTTTCGATATTTTTCTGCACGCCGGCGCCGAAGAAACCTTTGGGCAGACCCTGCAAGAAGCACACGCCAGCTCCCTGCCCGTGATCGCACCCCGGGCGGGTGGTCCCATTGATTTAGTCGACCACGGCACTACGGGCTTCCTCTTCACCGCCGGGGACGCTCAGGAGATGCGCGCCAGTGTTGAACTGTTGGCTCGGGACCCCGCCCTGCGCTCACGAATGGGCGAGGCGGGACGCCGTGCAGTGCTCGGGCGCAGCTGGGAGAGCGTGTGCGGCGACCTGGTAGGCCACTACGAGCGGGTCATTGAGGCGAAACGTGCGCCCATCAGGACGAAAGTCTCTTGAATTCGAGATATTTAGGGTGGCCTTGCAAGCGCGGGGCGAAACGGCTGCATAGACTGGAAGCCATAGTTCAGTAGAACGTCAGACGGCCGCCGTGACGCGGTCCCGATCATCCGCAAGGAGGGTTGCTCGTGCCAGAGAAGTCGGCGGGAACCCTGGCGTCTCCGGGCGCCACTCCCAAGATTAAGTCCCCTCGGCGTCCCGCCGGAACCCTGTATCGCGGACAGGAGGGTATGTGGTCGTGGGTACTGCACCGGATTACCGGCACAGCAATTTACTTCTTCCTACTCGTCCACATCCTCGACACGGCGCTCGTTCGGGTCAGCCCCGAGGCCTACAACGCTGTGATTGGTATGTACAAGACCCCTGTGATGGGTCTTGGTGAACTTGCCCTCGTCATCGCCATTGTTTTCCACGCCTTCAACGGGCTCCGCATCATCCTGATTGACTTCTGGAGCTTCGGAACCCGTCACCAGAAAGCCATGTTCTACGTGGTTCTGGTGCTGTGGGTTGTCACGATCCTCGGCTTCGCCCCCCGCCACCTAATGCACGTCTTCGGAGGCTGAGAATGAGCGCAGGAATTATTCAACCTCCCCGCTCCGGCGGTCGCGGCGGCGCTAGCTCCGCTGGTGGCAAAGGTCGTGGTATTAACTGGGAGAAGTGGGGCTGGATCTACATGCGCGCAAGCGGTGTGGTTCTGATCGTGCTGATTTTCGGTCACCTCTTTGTGAACCTTGTTGCTGGCGAAGGTGTTAACGCCATCGACTTCGCATTTGTCGCCGGTAAGTGGGCTGACCCGTTCTGGGTGGTGTGGGACACCGCCCTGCTGTGGCTCGCGCTGATCCATGGCTCCAACGGCATGCGCACCCTTGTCAACGACTACGCCACTAAACCGCGTGTGCGCAAGATTCTTCTTGGCGCCATCGCGGTGTCCACCGTTATCCTCCTCATCTTGGGAACCCTTGTGATTTATACGCTCGACCCGTGCCCCGTCGTTGACGACCCCAGCCTGCTCCCCTCGTTCTGTGGTGCGAGCTAGTGGCAAACAAGGACTTTCCCGGCCAGAACATTCCCACACAGCGCTACCCGAACGAGTACGAAGACGGCGCCATCGTTGATGGTGTGCACTACCACCAGCACGACATCGTTATTGTCGGCGCCGGCGGTGCCGGTATGCGCGCAGCTATCGAAGCCGGCCCGCACGCCAACACGGCAGTGATTTCGAAGCTCTACCCCACCCGTTCTCACACGGGAGCAGCGCAGGGCGGAATGGCCGCAGCACTGGCGAACGTCGAAGAAGACAACTGGGAGTGGCACACCTTCGACACCATCAAGGGTGGCGACTACCTGGTTGACCAGGATGCGGCCGAGATTCTCGCCAAGGAAGCCATCGACGCGGTCTTCGACCTCGAGAACATGGGCTTGCCGTTCAACCGCACGCCTGACGGCAAAATTGACCAGCGCCGTTTTGGTGGCCACACCGCCGACCACGGAAAGACTCCCGTGCGCCGCGCCTGCTACGCCGCTGACCGTACCGGTCACATGATTTTGCAGACTCTGTATCAGAACTGCGTCAAGCTCGGCATCAACTTCTTCAACGAGTACTACGTGCTCGACCTCGTAATGACAGAGGTTGACGGCGTTGAGGTGCCGAGCGGTGTTGTTGCCTTCGCGCTGTCCACCGGCGAGCTGCACGTCTTCCAGGGCAAGGCCATCATCTTCGCCACCGGTGGTTTTGGAAAGATCTACAAAACCACCTCGAACGCGCACACCCTCACCGGTGATGGCGTTGGCATCATCTGGCGCAAGGGCCTGCCGCTTGAGGACATGGAGTTCTTCCAGTTCCACCCCACCGGCCTTGCTGGTCTCGGCATTCTGTTGTCCGAAGCCGCTCGCGGTGAAGGCGCTATCCTCCGCAACAGTGAGGGTGAGCGCTTTATGGAGCGTTACGCCCCCACCATCAAGGACTTGGCTCCGCGTGACATTGTGGCCCGCTGTATGGCGACCGAAATTCGCGAAGGCCGAGGTGGCGGACCCAACAAGGACTACGTTTACCTCGATATCACCCACCTCGAACCCGCGGTGATCGACGCGAAGCTGCCCGACATCACCGAGTTTGCCCGCACCTACCTCGGTGTTGAGCCGTACACGGAACCCGTTCCCGTACTGCCAACAGCCCACTACGCAATGGGTGGTATCCCCACCAACGTCGCCGCCGAGGTACTTCGAGACAACACCACGGTTGTTCCCGGCCTCTACGCCGCCGGCGAATGCGCCTGCGTGAGTGTCCACGGTTCTAACCGTTTGGGCACCAACTCTCTGCTCGACATAAACGTCTTTGGTAAACGAGCCGGCAAAAACGCCGTCGAGTACGTGAAGACCGCCGAGTGGGTTCCGCTGCCACACGATCCGGCAGCGGACATCCGCAATTTGTTGGACATGCTCCGCAATTCGACCGGAACCGAACGTATTGCCGTTCTCCGCAAAGAACTGCAGGACTCCATGGACCGCAACGCGCAGGTGTTCCGCACGGAAGAGACCCTGACCGAGGTGACCGAGGTCATCGAGGGCTTGCGTGAGCGTTACAAGAACATTTCGATTCAGGACAAGGGCAAGCGTTTTAACACCGACCTGCTTGAAGCCGTTGAACTGGGCTTCCTGCTCGACTTGGCCGAAGTTGTTGTGTACTCGGCGCGCTCCCGCAAGGAAAGCCGCGGCGGGCACTTCAGGGAAGACTTCCCCCTGCGCGACGACGAAAACTACCTTGTCCACACGATGGCGTACCTCTCCGGTGACGCTGGATCGGCAGACGCCGGCGACCACATTAAGCTCAGCACCAAGCCGGTAGTGATCACTCGCTACCAGCCGATGGAAAGAAAGTACTGATGAGCACTGCACTCCTTGAGAACAAGCCCAGCACACCTGAGGTCATCCCGACGTTTACGGCGACCCTCATTATTCGTCGGTTCGATCCCGACGCCGATGAGGAGCCCCGCTGGCAAGACTTCGACGTTGAGGTCTACCCCACCGATCGAATTCTCGACGCCCTGCACAAGATCAAGTGGGAGCAGGACGGTTCGCTGACATTCCGCCGCAGCTGCGCCCACGGCATCTGTGGCTCTGACGCCATGCGCATCAACGGTAAAAACCGTTTGGCGTGCAAAACGTTGATCAAGGACTTGGACATCACCAAGCCCATCTACGTTGAGGCCATCAAGGGTCTGCCCTTGGAAAAGGACCTCATCGTTGACATGGAGCCGTTCTTCGAGTCCTACCGCCAGATTCAGCCGTTCTTGATGGCCTCGTCTAAGCCGGAAAAGGAGCGCACCCAGAGCGTCACGCAGCGCGAACGCTTTGACGACACCACCAAGTGCATCCTCTGCGCAGCCTGCACCTCTAGCTGCCCCGTGTTTTGGACGGACGGCCAGTACTTCGGCCCCGCTGCCATCGTCAACGCGCACCGCTTTATCTTCGACTCCCGCGATGAGGGCAGCCAGGTTCGCCTTGACATCCTCAACGACAAAGAGGGCGTCTGGCGCTGCCGCACCACCTTCAACTGCTCGGAGGCCTGCCCACGTGGCATCGAGGTCACCCGTGCAATCTCCGAGGTCAAAGCGGCCATTGTGCGTGGACACGCCTAACAACTGATCACCACCGTCACAGGGCGGATGACTCGCGCGCGAGTCATCCGCCCTGTACTGGTTTAAGGGTTGTGGCGAGCGCTCAGCTGCCCGCTGAGGCGCGCAGAGACCTCGGACCGACTTGCGCCCCACCTGTCCAATAAATG